>NZ_DKLH01000003.1:0-60369 GCF_002455685.1 Sphingobacterium sp. UBA6645 | reverse complement strand
TTTTAGACAGCCTCTTTTGTTGAACGCGTCTCTTTTCAAAGGCGCCAAGAACTTTCATCCTTCTTGTTATTTCAATGCAAATATGAATGCTTTTATCTGTTTTTAGTTCTCAGTAGGTTCATGTTGTATCGAAGCAAGTTTCACTTAAACCCAATTCAAAGCCCTTTCAAACCCAATACAAACCCCAATCAAAACCGTTTGGGAAGGGGATTGATTAGGGTCAGCAAAAAGTTTGAATGGTATCTCATCGCATTTTGGTCCTTCTGCATTGTGTTATTCCTCGTTCTCGCAAGATGCATATCTCAATATAATTCTCTAAATTTATCATCATGAGCCAGGACCATTACACCTTAAAAGACATTGCTAAGATTTTGAAATTGTCGCCATCGACGGTTTCTCGTGCTTTGCGTGATAGCCACGAGATTAGTGATGAGACAAAGCGTCTGGTCTTGGATTTTGCGACTAAGGTTAACTATCGGGCGAATCCATTAGCTCGAGGGCTGAAAGAGCGGAAGAGCTATAGTATCGGCATCGTAGTCAGTGAGATAGCGAACAACTTTTTTTCTCAAGTTATCGACGGCATCGAGTCTGTTGCTTACGATAAAAATTATCAGGTTGTCATTTCACAGACCAATGAGTCTGCGGAACGCGAACGGTTTCATGTAGAACATTTTTACTCGAGGTCCATGGATGGTCTATTGATGGCGATGTCGTCAGAAAGTTCTGATACTGCTTATCTCGAAGGAATGATCAAAAAGGGGATGCCGATCGTTTTCTTTGATCGGGTGCCTGCAACCTTGCAAAGTCATCGCGTCATTACAGATAATAAGCGGGCGGCCTATGAAGGTGTTCAGTTTCTTGTAAAGAAGGGCTGTAAGCGGATAGCCTTGTTAAGTTCTTCGAAAAAGTTGTCGAATAGCAAGGAGCGACTCGAGGGCTTCAAGTTGGGTCTGATTTCGCAGCATTTGGAATTCGATGAGAAGCTGGTCCAATACTGTGAATATGGTGGATTAAAGCAGTCAGAGATTGACCAAGCAATTAATCACTTGGCGGAATTGGATTATGATGGTATTTTCCTTTCGGGCGATAAGTTGACCACAGGGTATTTACAGGCACTGAGAAGAAATGTTAGGCTGGCGAAGAAGCCAATCGAAATCGTCGGATTTACGAATTCGAATTTAGTCGATATCTTCTCGCCGGGTATCACAGCAATACGGCAGTCGGCTTTTGAAATGGGTAAGCGAGCTGCAGAACTATTGATTGAACAGATTGAGCAACGTGGCAAAGAAACGAATTTTAAAACTGTTGTTTTGCCTGTTGAATTGATCGAGAGGGAGATGTAGCCAACTCTTTTTTTTCTGAAAGTGTCTGTTTTCAGAGGCCATCAAGAACTTTCATCCCTGTTGGTGTTTCAAAGGAAACATGAAAGTTTTTCCTTTGAATGGAGTTAATTATTTTTGCATAAATATTAGCATAGGACAGGTTGATGGATAAGAATAAAATCAATGCGCATGAGTTTGTGGCGAAGTTTATGGAGGATGGACTCAAGCATCTGACCTATATTCAAACGCCCATTAAAATATTTGCGCTCGGAGATATTGCCCCTTATCTAAAGACGCCGATTCCACCCATATTTTTTGGTTATAATTTATTGATTCATATAACGGAAGGATATTTTACTCACCAGATAGAATCGACCACGTTTAAAGTTCAGGCGCCAGCGGTGGTTATCTGTAATTATGGAACAATATCGGCAATACATTCCGTGGATAAACTTGCGCAAGGCCATTGTATTCTAATCAAAGAACAGGCCATGACCTCCTTGTTTCGAGAGCAAGAAATTCTTAATATTTTCACGATATCACCTTTGTTGAATCTTAGCAAGAATGATAGTAACGATCTGGATAGTTTACTTCGATTATTGAACAAAGAGATATACACTGAAAGTCCCTATAAGGAATATTACGAAAGTATTTTTAAGACGGCATTATTGAAAATTATCAAGTTATCGGATGCGAACGAAACACTTGGTAGACGAGAAGAAGTTGCGATTGCCTTCAAGCAATTAGTGCATCTTCATTTCAGCGAACAAAAATCGGTTAAATTTTACGCGGACAAGTTAGCTGTTTCATTAAATTATTTAAATCGCTGTGTATCATCAGTTTTTAAGAAATCATCGAAACAGCTGATCTTAGAGGTTGCAATCATTCACAGTCAGCTATTGCTATTAGAAACGAATAAGACGGTAGCAACTATTGCTTATGAACTGGAATTTGACGACCCGTCATATTTTACACGTATTTTCAAAAAAATTGTGGGTATATCACCCAGCGAATACCGGAAGACAGGCAGTTAGTTGTTTCCTTTCAAATGCACGATTTGTCCTATCTATTGTCCTAATATCCACAGTCATTAAAATGACTTCTTCCTAATTTTACATCTGTCAAATATTGTATATTTCGACGCGATACATCTATTGAAAAATAAACCTAGCAGTCGAATGAGCCTTAATCAGGTAGATACAATAAGTATTAAATGTAAAATTGAATTGAAACATGTCTAACGTTATTAGTCAACAAGATTACACAACCTATATTAGTTCATTCAGAGCTCACCTAAAACAACTTTTTAGAGAAGAGTACGATTACAATGCGATCAGCTTAAATCGTGACTTGCCTGCGGATTTTCTTGCGAAGATTATGGAAAAGAAGCCTCTTTCAGTTGCTATTCCCGAATTGCATGGTGGTAGAGGAGTGCAGGTAAAAGAATGCTTAGGTGTTCTTTCGGCCGCTTCTTATGAGTCGCTTGCATTATCGCTAATGTTCGGAATCAATATTGCCTTGTTTTTAGAACCATTGGCAAAATATGGTACTTTTCCAGTGCAGGAACGAATTTTCAAAGAGTTCTTAGAAAACAACGCGATGGGCGGTTTGATGATTACTGAGAAAGCTTACGGTAGTGATGCTTTGAACATGAAAACAGCATACCAGCAGCTGGCCGATTGTTATCAGATCAAAGGCGAGAAGCATTGGCAAGGCCTTAGTGGTGCAGCAGACTTCTGGTTGGTTACGGCAAGAAAACAAGCGGAGAATGGAGATCTATCTCGCGATATAGATTTCTTCGTTACAGAAAACAGTAAAGAAGCTCAACATATTCCGATGGTAGAGCGTTACGATAATCTAGGATTATATGCAATTCCTTATGGGATCAATGTAATCGATGTGGTAGTTCCTGCGGAGCAGAAGCTCGTCCCGGAGAGCACCGGCATCAAATTGATGTTGGATATGCTACACCGTAGCCGTCTTCAGTTTCCGGGTATGGGGCTGGGCTTTATCAAGCGTCTATTAGATGAGTCGATACAACATTGCCAACAACGTATCGTTGGCGGAGCACCGTTGATCAATATTGATTCCGTAAAATATCAATTGGCTAGAATTCAAGCGGCCTTCACGATCTGTTCAGGTATGTGTGCCTTTAGTGTTAAGAGCAGTGGGATAGAACACGACTTAGCGACCATGAGTGTTGAGGCAAATTCGTTGAAAGCTTTGGTAACAGATATGATGCAAGAGTCTGCACAGATAAGTCTACAGTTGGCAGGAGCTAACGGATATCGCTTGAACCATTTAGCGGGTAGAGCAGTGGTGGATAGCAGACCTTTCCAAATTTTTGAGGGTTCGAATGAGATGTTATATGCGCAGATCGCAGAAGCGGTGTTAAAACTCATGAGAAAAGCAAAAGAGACCAACTTCTTGGCTTTCTTGAAATCTTATAATCGCACAAATATCAGTGTCGACTACTTTAAAACGCAGGTAGATTTCAATCTAGACGGAGGCTTAAACCAACGTGACTTAGTTACCCTAGGTCGTATGATCTCACGTATGATCTGTTTTCAATTCGTGTTAGAAATGGAAGGCTTCAATGCGCAGTTAGTAGAACTAACACGTCAGCATATGCTAATGGATCTGACGATGTTAAATGGACAGTTTATGAGCAAAAATCACGCGGATCCTATCGTGAATTACGATGAGAATGCTGATTGGATGAATTTTATTTCTTAGAAAACTTGCTGTTTAATTATTAAAATAAATTAGAGGACTTTATTTTAATTGCTTAATTGTGAGAAAAAGAGGCTAAGTAGACTGACTACTTAGCCTCTTTTTTTCTAAAAGCATTTGTTTTTAAAGGCCACCAAGAACTTTCATTCCTATTGGCGTTTCAATGGAATCATGAAAGATTTATCTGATTCCGATTAAAGTATGTGACGATAATCTACTCACAATAAGACAAATTGAGGAAAGCTAATACATGCGATTTTTTTAAGGGTTTGATGAATTTAACAAAACTTACATGACCTTAAGGAAAGACTTGCTTTCAATTGTGGCTATAATTTTACAAATGAAAATTAATAGGTTGTTGCTGATATAGGTAAAAATTACATATAAGTGAAATATAAAACTTTATTATTTCAATAATACACTTTTTGTTATCCAAGTTTATTTTTGATGCATTTTATTTATTAATGTATTAAATAATATTCTCGTTGTGATAAAGTTGCTAAAGCTTGAATTTTTGGCTAAGTGCTTCAATTGCACTTATTTTGGTTGTGATTATTTTATCGAGTGAACACGTGTTGGATATAATTTAGGAAGGTTATTTCATCACGATTAAATGAGTTAGAAACGATGCCGGGAAAGATTGTATAGCCTGCATCGAATATTTACCACAAAATATTGAGAGTATTATGTTAAAAAGAATTCTAGTCGTTGGATTCTGTATCGGATTAATGGGCTGTGACGATGATGCAATCGTTTATCCACCAGATGTTAAAGAGACGGTAGCTACCGAGCTAAAAAACACCGTTTGGAAACCAACGTACGCTGCATCTAATGAGTCGGGCACTCATAAGCAAGAAAGTTTAAGCCAGGCTTATATTCAAGAGATCAAATTTGAAGATAATGTGGTGGTGGTTACTGAGCGTTCAGGCAAGGTGACACGTTATGGGTACGACGTGAGCAATGCGAACAACTCAACAAACTTTCCAGATCCGGTTCAATTAAATGTGAAAACAAACTACGCGAATTTATATCTGACATTGCCACGAGATTATTCGAACATGGAAATGTATTTGAGAATAAAAGAGAAAGAAGCGCTCTTTTACGAAGCGAGATATAAAAAATAAAAAAAAGCAAACTACCTACAAGAATAACAAATCAATAATAATTTTTAATACAGATGAAAAATTCATTTTTACTTAGTGTTTTATCCTTGCTAACCTTTGTTTCTACAGCATTCGCAAATAATCCGTTAGAAGATAAATTGCCTGTTTCAAGATACCAATTCAATGGCTTATCGTCGTATTGGTTTTTTGGCGCAAATGTGGGAGCAAACGTATTCTTTGGAGATCATGATAAACAATATGACTTCGGAAAGCGTATCGGTCCAGCTTTTGAAATATACGGTGGTAGATGGTTTACCGACGCATTCGGTGGCCGTTTGGCTGTTTCTGGAGGACGTATGAAGGGTTTGACTCAAGACGAGAGCCTTTCAAATGGGGTAGAATACGATCCTTCACAATGGTTGAAAGAGCAAAGATTCAATTACTTCAACTTAAGAGCTGATGTAATGTTTAACTGGTCGAATGATATTTCGGGTTTTGATGCCAATCGTATCTACACAATGATTCCTTATGCTGGAGTTGGTGTAACGACATCATTTGACGAACCTGCCGTTACTAGATTCTCTCCACATGTAGGGTTTTTGCAAACTATCCGTATGTCAGAAAAACTAGATTTAAATATCGACATCCGCGGAAATCTGCTTGGTGATGGCTTCGATAGAGAATACGGAGGTCGTAACTTCGAAGGGATTTTAACAACAGCAGTTGGTGTTAATTTTAAATTAGGAAACTAATTCAGAATATTCATATTCCTCTATAATCAAAGTCCCTGAGTTCTGCGAACTCGGGGACTTTTGGTTATATTAATATTTCTAAATAGTTGTGCTTTGTGAAGTATGCACAGGAATGTCATAGAAGCACTTTATTATGACATTAAATTAGGCGTACAATCAATCATTTTGTAATTTGTGGTAGTTAGAGATAATTAACACATTAACATTTTACAACAGATCCTATGGGAAATCAAGCTGGTAAACCCGATTCAGGAAGGCCTACATCCAGTGCCGTTCGTCCGGAATTATTCTACAAGGTTGATATTGTGGTTATTGGTGCAGGACAAGCCGGCTTATCGGCGGCTTATCACCTGAAACGCGAAGGTTTGGAACCAGGTAAGGGCTTTGTCATTCTCGATGATGAGTTCGGCCCTGGCGGCGCTTGGCAACATCGATGGGATTCGCTCACCCTCAGTAATGTGAATGGTATTAATGACCTACCGGGCTTAGGATTTGCGGATGCTGTTAACACAAAAGATAAGGAGCTACAGGCAAATGTAGCTATTCCGAAATACTACGAAGTTTACGAGAAAACATTTAATTTACCTGTCATCCGTCCGGTTCAAGTTACTGAAGTGATCGACAGAAATGGTCGTTTTCTTATTCGAACAAACGGTGTACAGTTCAATGCTCGAGGAATTATTAATGCAACCGGTACTTGGAAAACACCTAATTGCCCGAAATATCCGGGTTGGGAAAAATTTAAAGGTCGCCAATTGCATACGGGCGAGTATAAAAATGCCGATGAGTTTATTGGCAAACATGTCATCATCGTTGGTGGCGGGATATCGGCTGTGCAACTGCTTGGAGAGATATCTAAAGTTACTCAAACCACATGGGTCACTCGGAGACCTCCAGACTTTCGTCATTATGAATTTTCGCCAGAACACGGTAGGGAAGCTGTTGCGATGGTAGAAGATCGTGTTCGTGAAGGTTTGCCTCCCAAATCCGTCGTGTCTGTTACGGGGCTGCCTATCACTCCTGCAATAGAAGACATGTTAGAACATGGTGTGCTCGATCGAAAACCTATGTTTCAGGAAATAACCGAAACAGGCGTAAGATGGGAAGATGGAACGACGATGGACGCTGATGTAATCTTTTGGAACACTGGATTCCGACATTCCTTAGATCATTTAGCGGGCTTAAACCTCCTTAGCGAAAAAGGCGGTGTCGTCATGACAGGGCAATTGGTCACACAGGTCGCTGCGGACCCTCGTATCCACTTAACGGGTTATGGGCCGTCCTCTTCTACCATTGGTGCTAATCGTGCAGGCAGAGCCGCTGCGAAGGAGTTAATGGCGTATTTGAAACTCTAAACAATACGGGCCTACTTTCCCTAAACCGCGATGTACTCCCGAATATCTTCATATGGCTTAATAGCTACATAATTTTCTTTACAGGAATATCATTTCCTTATTGTTGTTGAATTGTGTTTTATATTTCACTATTTTAGCGTATCTATGAATACGCGCATGGCGCACTAACGAAATATATTTTTCAGCATTTGTAATTTAAGTTTAAAATAACTTTAAACAGTAGCTTGAAGTTATGGTTTAACTAATTTTTAAGTGTTGAAGGTATTCTTACATTATGTTATCGGATAAAAGTATGGGAATACTGAAGTTCTGGGATTTTATTTCTAATCGACATCTATCACCACATTTGGGAGGTTTAGAATATGTGAAAGCAAGGGTGCTAAATCAATATGCGTTCTTGCTATGTATCTTCTTCTTCGTTGATGCGATCAAAGATTTATTTGATGGCTTCTTCTTAACATCCTTATTCCTTTTTTCCTTAGGTATTATCATCTTAATGCTTTTCTTTTTTACGAAAGCACGTTTTCGAGACTCTTTCGTCTTTTCCATCGTCCTGTTCTGTAGCGTCCTGATATTTGTGTTTTCTTCAGCCAAAGGTTTTGATAATGGATTAACATTCTATTATTTCGGCATTCTTCTCGCATGCATCTTCCTATTCAATGAACGGAAAAATTATTTTTATGGACTTACCTTATTATTGCTGGTGCTAACGTTCTTTTATATTGGTCACCGCTACGACTTCGAGCTCTTTGATATCAAAATGGGGGAATCGGTGGAGTTTGCTCGTCGAACCAGAATTCATACATTCTTGCAATTGGTTGTTTTTACGGGCTTCAATGCTATTTTCATCATTACAAAAAATAGTGAGATTACGCGTCTCTATGAACAAAAAGAACGTAGTGATCAAATTATTATGAAATTAACGCGCAAATTAAATGATAATTCTCAATCTGCTCAAATCGAGCGACTTGTCAAGCTAGCGATGGAAGATAACGTCCTATTTCTATCTGTGTTTAAAGAGGTGTTCCCGGATTGCTACGAAGCCCTGGCGGATATCAACCCCAACATGACACAGGAAGAATTTCGTTTCTGTGCGATGTTGAAGCTTGGCTTTACGACAAAGGAAATCGCGAGTTATACCCACCTTGCCATACGAAGTGTGCAAACGAAAAAGAATCGCTTAAGAAAGTCGTTCCAAATAGCTTCGGATGAAGATTTGTATGTGTGGATAGATCGTATCGCTACAAAATCTTCAGAATCCTCTATATAGGGCTTCCCCAAGCCTTCCTTTCTCATTCTTTCCTTCCTCTAAAAATCTCATTTTTGCCGATTTCAATTTGTTTATCGCTCTTGATTATCAGCTTGTTGATTCAGGTTTTTTGATGTTGTATGTATGTTGTATTGTTCAAAAGTACCTGTGTGGTAGCATAATGTTGTTGCCTTTTTTTTGATTTCTTTAACCTTGCACTCTCTTAACCTATGAACAAATATTAATTAACTAATGCGAATAATGAGTATTAAGCAATGGCTAAAAATGGAGTATCTCGCTCCAAGTATTATGGTGGCCGAAATTGAAATGGAGACTTCCATTGCCACAAGTTCAGCGACAGTTTCTCCGGGGGGTGGAAATGGGAACAACAATCCTTGGATTACAGAAGAGGACGAAGAAGTCAAAAACAACGAATGGGAATTATTTGGTTAGCGCAATGGATATGATGACAACAGCTATAATAAATACAATATCTAGGATGTTTTATTTATTGCTAACCCTACTATTTAGCAGCTCTATCTTTTCGTCCTGCTCCAAGGATCAATATGTCGACTATTCTCAAACTTCAAAACTTAGTATAGCAGTCGCTGGAGTTGTAGAAACGAAAGATGCTTATGATCTGTCTAAAGCTGTAAATGGGGGCAGGGGTGGACTCTCCTCGAACTCAAACAATAATGACCAATCATTCGCGGTTGACGAATTTACGGTAGAAATCAATTCCCAAACAACATCTGACACTGAACAGATCAATCTTTCTAATAGACTAAGCAGCACACAGAATAGTCCATCTATCCATGGAAATTCGAGGGCAGCGGTTGTTGGGATGGAAAATGACGTCAAATATCGTATCCTGCTCTTTAATCTATCGACGAAGAAATTTGAACGTTCTGAGATTGCAACTGCGGGGACACTTCTAGAAATTGATGTGTATAAAGGCCAGGAATATGAGTGGTATGCTTACTCCTACAATACGGCAGATCACATAATCGCTCCAGATATCAATAATCCGCAGGTAGAGTCTAAGACAGATCGCCCATTGTTGTACGCAAATGGGACTGTAACAGCCAACGATGTAGGGTCGACCCCCATCAATATCAATTTTCAGCACCAATTAGCGCAAATTAAAGTTGAGGTGGATACCAGGGGCGTTTATGGTGATATTGAAGAATTAGCAGCCGTATTTAATGCGAATTATGTCAAAACGGGGAACTTTAATATTCGTACGGGTGCATTTGAGGGGAATCTTGCAGAAGTTTCAGTCGGACAACTGAGTTTTATCACTACTGAACCCAATAATAATCGGGTTAAAGCTGCTCGCTATTACACTGCTGACGTTACGCTAAATGCGTATCAGGTAAAATTTACTAAGTTAGATATCAAGCTTCCGAATGGAGCCATTGAATCTCTTGCTTCCAAATTTCCAGACGGCGGAATTGTAACATTCGATAATTACGTAGGTTCAAGCAAAGGGAAGATTTTAGCGGGAAATCTTAAAATGTGGACCGTATTTCCTCAAAAATCTATACTGCATGTCGAAACCTATGAACACTATGGTACGGCGGCCTATAATACAAAAGTTGCTTCAGGTGCATTTATCAACAATCCTTTAAATTTTGGACCAAAGAGTAATTATTTTAGAATTGCAGGATTTACACATACAAAAATCAATGCCGCTGCGGGAAAACTTGCAGATGCTCTTGCCGATCCATTGAATTATCCAGATATCATTATCGCATGTATGGAGCCCAAATTTAATGATACGGACTACACTGCCTTAAGAAAATACTTGGATAAGGGCGGTGCTGTATTCCTTATGATCGAAGAAACTGGTACAACGCACAATCAAGCGGCTTTAACCTTTTTTCAAAACCTATTCGGAAGTGGAATATCATTAGCCGAACATGATGCTGGAGGCGCTGTTTATACCATGACGGATCAATTTCAGGAATATCTAAGTTGGCCTTTTGGAGATGCCAGAGGAACGAATTGGGGACAGCACGACTCAAAAACGCTGTATGTTAGTGGTCTTCCTCTGAGCGATATAGATATTTATAGCACAAGCTCACGAAACTTCGCACCACAAGATGGCGCAACCATGTTTAGACATAAAACGAAGAATTTCGTTTTCGTTGGAGATACCTATTTTTTAGCCAATTCTGCAAGAAACTATCAGTGGGGCTATAACTATAAAAAGCCATTTGTTACCTCCGGTGCAAATTCCAGTGACTTTCCAATCGCCCATACAAAATATGGCGTAAAAAGTAGCGTAGGCTCCTTAGACTATCCGATGTCAGCAGGATCATGGCAGGTTGAAAATTCCATGATCTTCGGAAATATCTTTTCGCAACTTGTTGCAACCTCCCATTATATGGGGATAGACAGAACTCCTTAGTCTATCGTGTGTTAGTGTGTAGCTAGCGTAGGACCTAATCCTGCGCTAGCTTTCGTTTTTACTGTCTATTTGACAAGCATAATGCGATTTTAATTCGCAAAAAATCTTGTAAAAAGGCATCAAATGATACAATTTAATCCCTCTCAACCTAATCTATCTTGTCATTTCAATAATCATATGGGACACAGGAGCTGTGTGCCTAATTACTAGAAGCTTGATTTTCAGTTTTATACTGTGAAGGGGGTGGACTTGTCCTCCTACAGCGTATATCTGACGTATATCCTATTGTATATCCTTAGTATAGAGGTATTCTTTCATATTCCGTCCATTATTGACATTTGACGCGATTTATCAGTTGAGTAAATCGCTTAAAATATTTAAAACACGATGGATAAACGTAAAATTTTAATCAAAGACTATGTTCCACCGCGCATAACGAGTGAAGAACTCGAACTGGAGTGTGGCGTTGCTGCTGCCTCAGCGACCATGCAGCCGGGTGGAGGACCGGAAATTTCGAGTCCCTGGGTGACCGAAGAAACCGAAGAAACAATTAACAAAGATTGGGGATTTTTTGACTAGCCATGAAAATGATTTCAATATTAAAAAATATGGGAGCATCGAGGATGTTCCTAACCTGCGCAGGACTATTAATTGCGGCTGTAATGCTAGGTTCATGTAGCAAAGAGAATTTTACCGGTAAAAGCGGAGACCCTAAATTGGTTATCAATGTTGCTGGTATTGTTGCACAGAGCCAACCGGCCACCAATAAAGCAGAGTCTGCCGTGGAGCTTGGTGGTATCTCATCGAGCAGTAAATCAAAACCATCTATAAAAGTAGGTCAATTTACGATGGATGTCCATACTTCTAAAGAAGAAATGGATTTGAATTTGAAACAGCCAAGCATTTTAAATAGTACTGCTAAAAATGTATCAAATAATGGTTCGTTGAGGAGTGCGGTTGTTAAGATGGACGACGGTGTAAAATACCGTGTATTACTTTTTAATACAACGACAAATCGCATGGAAAAAGCTGTTGTTGCCACCGCGGGAGTAGCATTAGAGATTGATGTTTTCGAAGGCCAAACCTATAAATGGTATGCTTATTCTTATAATTCAAGCGATCAGGCTGATTTAGGGTCAATCGACCTAGAAACACCGAATATCTATTCACAGCCCGATATGCCCTTGTTGTATGCCAGTGGCGAGGTAACTTCCGTGCATGGATCCACGCCAATTTCAATTAACTTTCAACACCAAATGGCTCAGTTGAGAGTTGAAGTTGATACAAAAGGAATGTTTGCTGATATTGTCGATATTTCAGCCAACTATGCAGCAAATACGATTAAAGGTGGCGAGTTCAACTTGTTGACCGGCGCATTCCAAGGAAACCTTTATACCGATGAGAGTATTGGTTTACTCAATTTTACGAATAAAGATGCTGATTCTGAACAAGTAAAGGTGGCGAGTTATTATACGGCAGATGTCAATACGAAATCCTTTGAAGTTGAATTTTTTGATCTTAAAGTAAAATTGATGAATGGTACTACCGAAACACTTACAGAAAAATTCCCTGATGGTGGAACTGTTGTTTTTGGGGATTACACAGGCTCTAGCAAAGGAAAGATATTAAATGGCGTAATGAAAATGTGGAAGGTGTTTCCAAGAAAGACAATTTTGCATGTAGAGGGAAATTCTGCCTATAGCTATGGCGCGTCCGTTCCAACATTGGCTTCAGGTGCATTTTTAAGAAGTCCGTATAATTTTGGGCCTCAAAGTAACTATATGCGGGTTGAAGGATTTAACCACGTAGTGATTCCAGCTGACGCAGGCAAACTGCAGGCTCAATTAGCAAATCCTGCTACTTATCCAGATGTCGTTATCGCCGGAATGTTTGCCGGTTTTAATGCCGCAGATTATGATGCTTTGTATAATTACATCGAACGCGGAGGAGTTGTCTTTTTAATGGTAGAAACTGAAACGATCAATGTGGAGAACTTTATGAGCAAATTATTTGGTACGAAAATCGATGCAGTAATAAATGATGTCGCCGGAGCTGTATATAAAATGACTACAGAGGATCCAGATGTGTTGAACTATTGTTTTGGCGACGTCAGAGGCGTGTATTGGGGCCAAGATGGATCGCATAGTTTGTATCTAAAGGGCATTCCAGAATCAGCGGTAGTCACTTATACAGGTTCATCGCGAAACCGTCCGCCCGCTACGGGATTGACCATGTTTAGACATAAAACAAAACATTTCTTTTACGTAGGTGATACTAGTTTTTTATCCTGCAATCATCAAAACGGTGAATATCCGAACTATATTTATTTTCCTTTCGCGACCACTTCTGACGGACATGATTTTCCTGTGCCTAAATCTAAATTTGGTGCAGCAGCAATTTCGGGTGCCCCAGACTATCCGCAATTCAATTATATTAACTATACTAAGGTCTATAATTCTGTGATTTTCGGAAATGTATTTGCTCGATTGGTTGCAACTTCGCACTATATGGGAATAAATAGAAACCCTTAAACAATTTTATGTTCGCTGTAGCTTGCGAAAGACTTAGTCATTAAGCTACTTTTAGTTTTATAAAATGGAGAGGCTACTCTAGCGAGTAGTCTCTCTTGATTCTTTGGTAAGGCCTAATAGATGTATTCAGATAATTACCGAACTGCCTCCACAAACGCGTCAATATCCCAGTTATAGGACCCCTCTAAACTTTCCGCCGCCACGAATAACTTGTGTTCGTCTTATCTCTTCTAATTAAGTCCATCGGCCGGGACAAATACTTTCCCTTTAATAATCTGCAAGATTTCCTTTCTTTCCATCTGCTTCATCGTCCGGATGATGGTTTCTACGCGCAAGCCTGTCATATTCGCAAGCTGTTGCCTAGTCAACATGAGGCGATGGCATTCCTGGCAGATCAATTGCCGATCTTCGTTCAATTTATGAATCAGCTTGAGCAAGATGTCCTCTGGTGCGAAATTACAAACGAGACTCGTTAAGAATTGCTTAAAATGGAGGTCCTTAGCAATTTTTTGCGCAAAGAATTGATAGAAGCTACTATATTCCTTTAAGATTTCTTTAAAACCATCTTTGCTAACCTTGATGAGTGTAGTGGGGGAGTCAGCGACAGCAGTAATTCCGTGAAGACCTTCATCGAAAATAGCAACTTCGCCGAATCCATCGTTCGCACAGGCGACCTTGTGGAGTACTTCGCGACCATCGTCTAGAAAATTGCTCAGGCGAACCCGGCCAGTAAGGATTTGATAGTAATAATTACAATTACTATTCTCGTGGTAGATCACTTCTCCAGCATCAACATTCTTTTTGACTGCCCCTTTTTCCAAAAGTATTTCGATTGGAATCATAGTCTAAATGTTAGTGAAATAATAAGTTTTAATCAAAAATATCCAGAAGAAGGCTTAAAACGTCTGATTTGTATCAACTCATATTGTGATTAAAATCACAATATGAAGTAATACCCTCGTCTATAAAGCGCTATGGTACTTTTTACCGCTTATCAATAGAAGTCATTGTGTAAATATGATTGAACGCATAAAATCACTACTACCCTTCACGATACCTTTGTAATAACAATAATACATAAACCTCCTTAGAGGTTGGAAAACTGACAAACTATGAAAAAACTAATGGTATTTTGTTTGATGGCGATGTTTATCTACGCATGTTCATCAAACAGCAACGAGAGCAAAAAAGCAGAGTCTACTTCAGAAGTAAGTGCTCCTGCAGGCAATGACGCGAGTGCGTATGACGAACATCGCGGAGAAGGAAAGTTTACAAACGTTGAAATCGGCGAAAAGCTAGATCCGGCTATGGCTGCTGAAGGCAAACTTGTTGCCGATGTGAAGTGTGCATCATGCCACAAGATGAGCGATGAGCGTTTAGTAGGACCAGGATGGAAAGGCGTTACTGAACGTAGAAAACCTGAGTGGATCATGAACTTCGTAACAAATCCAGACCCGATGTTAGACAAAGACCCAGCTTTACAAGCGCAGTTAGAATTGTGTTTGGTGCGTATGCCGAATCAGAATATTACTGATGAGGAAGCTCGCCAAATTTACGAATACATGCGTGAGAATGATGGTGTCAAATAATAGATAGCACATTTTATTAACCCCAAATTCATAATATAATGGAATTTAAAAAGTATGTATTAGCAGGGTTGGCAGCGGCGACGCTGATGTCAACTTTCCAGTCCTGTAAGCCGAAAGGCGCAAGCGAAGCCGTAAGTGGCAATGCTGCCGAGAAAGCTTACGTTGCCCCAGGGAAATACGACGAGTTTTACAACTTCGTTTCTGGTGGTTTCAGTGGACAATTAGCAGTTTACGGTTTACCATCAGGTAGATTGTTACGTGTTATTCCGGTCTTTTCGTTGGATCCGGAAAAAGGATGGGGATTTAGTGAGGAAACCAAACCAATGTTGGAAACATCACATGGAAATGTGCCTTGGGACGACTTGCACCACGTGCAAATCTCTAAGACTGACGGTGAATATGATGGTAAATGGGTATTCGTAAATGCGAATAATACGCCACGTATTGCTCGTGTAGATTTAACAACTTTCCGTACTGCGGAAATCCTGGAATTGCCAAATAGCGGTGGTAACCACTCATCGCCATTCATTACTGAGAATACAGAGTATGTAGTAGCAGGTACTCGTTTCTCTATTCCACCGGATGATAGAGACGGTGATGTGCCTATCAATTCTTATAAAAAGAATTTCCGCGGTACGTTAAGCTTTGTCAGCGTGAATAAAGAAAACGGTAATATGGACTTGGCATTCCAGATTGAAACTCCCGGCGTGAACTACGATTTAAGTCGCGCAGGTAAAGGCAAATCACATGGATGGTTCTTCTTCTCGACTTATAATACAGAGCAAGCAAATACTTTGTTGGAAGTGAATGCTTCGAAAAACGATAAGGATTTTATTCTTGCCGTTAACTGGAAAAAAGCCGAAGAGTATTTGAAAGCAGGAAAAGGCAAGAAGGTTTCTAACTTGAAGTATGCACATAACAAGTACGATGAGAAATCTCATACTGCAAAGACTGAGTTCAAAACAGAAACGATCGTTTTAAATGCGGAAGAGCTGGAAGGCCTTTGTTACTATATTCCATGTCCTAAATCTCCGCACGGAGTCGATGTGGATCCTACAGGTGAGTATATCGTAGGTTCTGGTAAATTAGCGGCTTTGATTCCTGTATTTTCTTTTGACAAAATGCAGAAAGCAATTGCCGGTAAAAAATTCGACGGACAATTCGGTGGTATTCCAATTATCAAATACGAAGAGGCGTTGTATGGCGAGGTTGAAAAACCAGGTTTAGGTCCATTGCATACAGAGTTCGATGGTAAAGGAAATGCGATTACTTCGTTCTTCGTATCATCTGAATTAGTAAAATGGAATATCAAAGACTTGAAAGTTATCGACCGTGTTCCTACTTATTACTCAACAGGTCACTTGATGATTCCTGGCGGTGATACAAAAACTCCGGATGCGAAATACGTCGTAGCTTATAACAAAATCACCAAAGACCGTTATTTACCGGTAGGTCCTGAATTGTCACAAAGTGCACAGTTATTTGATATTTCCGGAGATAAGATGCAATTGATTCTTGACTTCCCGACTATCGGAGAGCCTCACCACGCGCAAGCGATGCGTGCAGATAAGATCAAAGAACGTGCGCTGAAGATCTATAAGATCGAAGAAAATGCACATCCTTATGCAGCAAAAGGTGAGAAGGAAGCTCGCGTCGAGCGTAAAGGAAATCAAGTCCATGTTTATTTAACATCCATTCGTTCGCACTTTGCGCCGGATAATATTGAAGGAGTTCAACTGGGCGATGAGGTTTACTTCCACGTAACTAACATAGAACAAGACTGGGATATGCCGCACGGATTTGCTGTAAAGGGTGCTAGAAATGGTGAATTGTTAATTATGCCAGGAGAGACTCAGACTTTGAAATGGGTACCGGATCGTGTTGGTGTATTCCCATTCTATTGTACAGACTTCTGTAGTGCATTACACCAAGAAATGCAAGGATATATCCGCATCTCTAAAAAAGGAAGTAATGTACCAGTGACATATAGTGTGGGTACTAATTTACCTGCAGAAAATGCTAACTAAAACCCCCAAAGATGAAAACTAACTACAACATGTCACCTTTGCACCGCTTCCTGATTGGGCTATGCGGGGTGGCTTTAGTAGCAGTCATCTTCTTACCTATTTGGCGTATTGAGCTGGATGCAGCTCAATACCCCGAAGGGTTAGAACTGCAAATTTACAGTAATAAGTTGGCCGGAGAAGTGGATATTATCAATGGATTGAACCACTATATCGGTATGAAAACACTTCATGCAGAGGATTTTATTGAGTTTACGGTACTTCCGTATATCATCGGAGTCTTTGCTGCATTATTCCTTTTTGTCGCAATCAGCAATAAGAGGAAAGCATTGTATTTCCTATTCTTTGCCTTCTTGCTTTTCGGAGTAGTGGCTATGGTAGATTTCTACATATGGGAATACAATTATGGACACAACCTTGATCCCAATGCTCCCATTAAGGTGCCGGGAATGTCCTACCAACCTCCGTTAATCGGCTATAAGCAGTTGCTCAACTTTGGAGCCTATTCCATCCCTGATATTGGAGGGTGGATCTTTATCCTAGTTGGTGTGATCATCGCTTATTGCACGGTGCAAGAATGGAGAAAATCAAAAAACACAAAACTAAATTAATTATGAAGAGCTGTAAGATTTTATTGCTATGCCTGAGTAGCCTAATGTTGCTGATGTTTGGATTGCAAGCTTGTCAAGGCAACAATGAACCTAAGCCGATTAAGTATGGATCGGATCAATGTGCGTATTGTAAGATGACAGTGAGCGATCCTCGTTTCGGCACACAGCTACTTACGAAGAAAGGTCGGGCCTATAATTTTGATGATGTTCAATGCATGGTCGCTTTCGTTAAAGAAAACCAAGTGAAGAAGGAAGATGTCGCGGTATTTTTCTTGCCGGATTATTTAACAAATAAATTGTTGCCGGCAGAGAAAATGTTCTATCTAAAAAGTGAAAAACTAAAGAGTCCGATGCGCGGAGATATTGCTGCCTTTAGCAATAACGCAGATTTGGAAAAAACAAAAGCCTCGGTAGGTGGGACTACCATGACATGGGACGATTTGTGGAAATAGTTTGAACAAGATGAAAAGCTTAGCCTTAAATATATTTAGTACAATGTTTGTTTATTTTATGGTAGCAGCGAGTTCTCATGCTGCTACCATTGAAATAGGCGTTGGAAAACGTGTGAAAACGATAAAAGAAGGGATTGCGTTGGCCAAAGAGGGCGATACTGTATTAGTGCACGCAGGCTTATATAAAGAAGGTAATATCGTTATCGACAAACCAATTACTTTCTTAGGAAAAGGGAATCCAACCTTAGATGGTCAAAAGAAGTATGAGCCTTTGTCTATCAAATCACATGGCGTCCTCGTCAAAGGATTCACATTCAAGTCGTCCGGACACTCATCGTTGGATGATATCGCAGGGGTAAAAATTTATAATACCTATGATGTCAAAGTGATAGACAACATTCTAGATGACAATTTCTTTGGGATCTACTCGCAGAGCTGCAAGCGCTTAGAAATACGCGGAAATAAAATTCGTGCTTATGGAAAAGCGGAACAGCTGATCGGGAATGGTATACACGGTTGGAAATCTGATAGTTTGGATATTCAACAAAATGAGATTATCGGACATCGTGACGGCGTGTACTTAGAATTTGTGACGCATACTCATGTATTGAATAACTTGTCGCAAGATAATCTTCGCTACGGACTACATTTCATGTTTTCACATGATAATAGCTATGTAGGGAATACTTTCCGCTCGAATGGGGCGGGCGTAGCCGTGATGTACACCAAGAATGTACACATGGAGAATAATAGATTTGAAGAAAATTGGGGAGATGCGGCCTATGGTCTTCTCCTAAAAGATATATCCGATAGCCAGATTATTAATAACCATTTCGACAGAAATACTACCGGAATTTTTATGGAAGGATCCAATCGGATCCATCTAGAACAAAATAATTTTAAGGACAACGGCTGGGCAATTAAAATACAGGCAAGCTGCATGGACAATAGATTTAAAGACAATAATTTCATGCAGAATACTTTTGACGTAGCCACAAACGGATCCTTATCGCTTAACTATTTTGAGAATAATTTTTGGGACAAATATGAAGGGTACGACCTTGATAAAGATGGGATAGGGGATATTCCTTTCCGTCCTGTTAGTTTGTTCTCCATGTTAGTGGAGCGCTATCCCTCGGCCATGCTACTCTTTAGAAGTTTTATGGTCACGTTATTTGATCGTACAGAGAAGTTATTACCAAGTTTAACTCCCGAGAGCCTCAAAGATGAAAAGCCTCGAATGAAATCGATGAAAGTATGATTCAGATTCAACATATCACAAAAGAGTTTGGAAAGCTCAAGGCATTAAACGATATCAATCTTCAGTTGGAAGGAGGAGAGTGTATCGCTTTGATCGGACCAAATGGAAGTGGTAAGACCACTTTGATAAAGACGATTCTAGGTATGGTTGTTCCTAGTGCGGGCAACATCCTTTTCGAAGGGCAGAATATCCAACAGAAGTGGATTTATCGGAACGAAATTGGGTATATGCCGCAAATAGGGCAATATCCTGAAAATATGACTATTGCTCAGGTATTGGATATGATGAAAGATATCCGCAAGATGCCAGAGAGCGAGTTGGATTTGGAGCTTTATCAAGCTTTTAATCTGCCATCACTGCTAGGTAAGCGGATGGGAACCCTATCGGGTGGTACCCGCCAAAAAGTAAGCGCCTGTTTGGCCTTTATGTTTTGCCCGAAAGCGTTAATTCTGGATGAACCCACCGCAGGTCTGGATCCACTATCCACCGAGATTCTGAAAGATAAAATCCAAAAAGAGAAGGATAAAAACAAGCTGATTATTATTAGTTCACATGTGCTAAGTGATTTGGATGATATGGTTTCACAAATCATTTATCTGCAAGATGGTCAATTGATCTTTCACAAAACATTGCAACAATTAAAAGAAGACACAGGCACACAAAAATTATCGAAAGCAATTGCCCAAGTAATGACTGTGCCAAACCACCCTAACAAAGGAGCTGTCCATGAATAAAATTATTCGATATGTATTTGTTGACCTATTGAGGAATAAGACTATCCTAGTCTACACGTTATTGCTGCTTGTGCTGTCAATTAGCGTCTACAGTATGGAGGATAACTATGAAAAAGGCTTGGTTAGCTTACTGAATATTGTGCTTTTTGTTGTTCCTTTGGTGAACATTGTGTTTACAAGTATTTACCTATATAATAGCGCCGAGTTTATTAACCTGCTTGTGAGTCAGCCTCTTAAGCGTACTCATATTTGGCTTAGTATATTTATTGGATTAGCAGGCGCTTTGACACTATCATTTATCATCGGTGTCGCTGTGCCAACCTTTCTTTATGCTTTCAGTATATCTGGTTTAACATTGATAGGATGCGGTATATTGTTGTCGTTGATATTTGTGTCAATTGCCATGTGGACATCAGTATTGATAAGAGATAAATCAAAAGGGATCGGACTTGCGATCTTATTATGGCTTTATTTCGGGTTGCTTTTTGACGCTTTGGTTCTCTTTATGTTATTCCAGTTCTCAGATTATCCGATTGAGAATCTAATGGTCGCCTTGTCTATGTTCAACCCGATCGATATTAGCCGTATTCTGATTCTTTTAGAACTTGATCTATCGGCCATGATGGGTTATACCGGAGCAATTTTTCGAGATTTTTTTGGAACAGCATTAGGCATGGGGATTACGCTGTTTGTAATGCTATTATGGTGCATTATTCCTTTATGGCTTTCCCTTCGTTATTTCAAGAAAAAAGATCTATAAGATACAATAATGTGTTAAATTTTAAGTGCCATGATTATTTCTAATTTACTTGATGTCTGCAATTTAACGACTCAGGAAAAAATAAGAACCATATTTGAATATTTTGATGCGCTCTCTGAAGGCGAATCGTTTATCATCAAGAATGATCATGATCCGAAGCCGCTTTACTTTCAACTCTTAACAGAGAAAGGCGATGGCTTCCAATGGGAATATTTAGAATCGGGACCCCAAATTTGGCAGGTGAGGATTGGAAGGACCCATGTTTCAAAGGCTGAGGAAACAATTGGAGAAATCGCGGCGAAGGATATTCGGAACGCGTCGCTATTAAAGAGTTTGGGTATTGACTTCTGTTGTGGCGGTAAGCAGACTCTTGCTGAAGCGGCTGCTTCTATTGAGCTTACTGAATCCGAGCTTCAACTTAAATCAGCACAAGCGGCGAAAATCGAAGCGCCCACTAACTACCTAAATTTTGAGAGCTGGGAGTTAGATTTCCTTGCGGCATACATTAAAAATGTACATCATTATTATATACGTGAGCATGGTCCCGTTATCAGTAATTTAGCAAGCCGAGTTGCTATGGTACATGCTAGTGAGCAACCTGAGTTGGTCACTTTCGCAAAAGAAGTCGATGTATTCTTAGCTGAGTTATATAACCACATCGACATGGAAGAGAAGCAACTGTTTCCCGGAGCACATAACTTAAGCATGCTAACGACTGAACATACTTGTCAATTGGTTCAATACCTTCGTTATGAACATGGGGATTTAGGTGACGAGTTACAAGAACTGCGTAGGATCACGAATAATTACGTGCCGCCAAAGAACGCTTGCTATTCTTATATCTCATTACATGCCCAGTTAAAGGCGCTTGAGAACGACCTGCTTCAACATATTCATTTAGAAATCAATATATTATTTCCTAAACTTTTAAAAACTTATGATCCTCCTTTAGACTCAAAAACGTTTTATGAGGATGAAGGCATAAGTAGCATTTAACAGCGATTAAAAACACAAAAAATATAATACAATGAAAAAGATAAGCTATCTCCTTACGCTTTGCATGACGCTCTTATTTATGGGGTCTTGTTCGAAAGATGATCCAATTGTGGAGATCGAAACAGATAAGCAAATTATTGCGAAAGCTACTTTAAGCAATGATGAAGAGATCACGCTCATGGGCGACAAAGATCTAACGGTCGGTTATCAGAGAATTTATATTCAACTTACGAAAGACGGCCGATTACAGACCTCTTCCAATATAAGTTTCTCGCCGATTATGGACATGGGAACCATGACCCACGGAGCACCATCGAGTGCTTTAACATATTCGAATCAAACGAATAGTTTTGAAGGGTATGTCGTGTTTACCATGCCCTCGGGTGAGTCAGGTTCCTGGGAAATGAAATTCAAAGTCAATGGAGAAGAGATCAGTATTCCGATTGATGTGAAAGCCGCGCCTGCTGGCAATGTGCCGGTGAAGACTTTTACTGCATCAAATGATAAACGATACGTGATGGCACTGGTTGAACCAGCATCGCCAAAAATAGGATTGAATGATTTAGAAGTTATGATCTTCCAAAGGGAAACCATGTTTTCATTTCCCGAACAGAATGGATTAACACTAGACTTTGATCCTCAAATGACTTCCATGAACCATGGTTCTCCTAACAATATCTCACCGGTGGGTGCTGGCAACGGCCGTTACAAAGGCAAAGTGAATTTCACGATGACCGGTGATTGGAGATTGTTTTTCGATATCAAAGAGGGGACTACCGAACTAGGAAAAGATGTATTCCTTGATGTTCTCTTTTAACTTATGATAATCTGCGCCGAAGATTAGGCACAGAGTGGTTGTACCTCAATTCAAAGCTTATGAAACGCATACGATATATATTATTTTTAAGTGCATCGGCACTAAGTTTTAATGCGCTCGCTCAACACCATCAGGAGCAAGACTCTCTAAAACATGTAGAAATAGAAGAAGTCGTAGTGACGAGCCGGGTTGGCGTGAATAAGCAACTTGAAAAGGAACTGCGCGCTTCCAAGCAAGCAAATATCGACCAGTTGTTGGACAGAATTGCCGGTGTGCAGATGATCCGACGAGGTGCTTATGCTTGGGAACCAACCATACGCAGTCTCAACGCTGCGCAGATTAATTTAAGTATTGATGGTATGGCAATTTTTGGTGCATGTACAGACCGGATGGACCCTATCAGTTCATATATCGAGCCTAGCAACCTTCAACAAATAAACGTCAATCTGGAGCCTTCCTTTAATAATTATGGTGCAGGTATTGCCGGCGGTGTTAATTTTAAATTGGCTACCCCTGAGTTATCGCAACATCCAAAATTAAGTGGGATGCTCGGAACCGGCTTTGAAACGAATGCCGAGGCTATTCAAACCTTAGCTTCTTTACAATACAGCACTGACCGCTATGGTATTTTGATCAACGGGATATTCAGAAAGGCACATGAGTATCGGGCAGCAAATATGCAGGTCATTCCACATTCGCAATTCCAAAAGTGGAATGGTTCATTAGCGTTCAAATATAAAATAAACGATCGCAACCAGCTCACTGCTCAATATCTAGCTGATTACGGACAAAATATAGGTTACCCTGCTTTAACTATGGATGTCGCCTATGCAAATGCGAACATTGCGTCAATAAGCCATGTCTATTCGATGAAATCCACCGGAACAGATCTTCGCAGTAAAGTATATTTTAATCACATCGACCATGCGATGGATGATACTAAGCGTCCGGCCGAAAGCGTTGCGATGCATATGGATATGCCAGGCGTTTCTTGGACTGGTGGATTCTATAGCGAAACCTCTTTTCAAAAGGGTAAGCATTATTTACAGGCTCGTGCAAGCGGCTATGTAAATAGATTGACTGCTAACATGACGATGTATCCTACACAAGGAAGTCCAATGTTCATGTATACCATTCCCGATGCGCAACGCAATAATGTCAGCTTAGATATTTCTGACAAGTTCGCTTTTTCCGAACATTGGGGACTCGATCTACTAGGGACTTATAGCTTCTCGCATTCGAAGCTTTATAGCGAAGAAGGGGAGGCGCAGCTATCGGGAATGAAGAATGGAAATCTAGATCGGAGCAACCACCTAGCGAATATAAGTCTGATGGGGCATTATCAACCCAGCGCTCATTGGCATTGGATGGCTAAATTAGGATATGCTACTCGAAGTGCGAGTCTACAAGAGTATTATGGTTTTTATTTGTTCAATCGCTTAGATAACTACGATTACTTGGGCAATATGGATCTCAAAACCGAAAAAGCTTTGCAAGCGAGTTTGGGAATGAGTTACCAATACGCTTGGATGCGATTTGAAGCGACTGCTTACAATTATTTCTTCAGAGACTACATCGCCGGCGCCATTAATAGTGATTTTCAAGTGATGACCATAGGTGCGACAGGAGTAAAACAATATGCTAATCTACCTTCTGCGAATATTGTCGGGGCTGAGTTTGCGTTACGTCTAAAACCTTTTAAATATCTAGAGTGGATCTCTACGATTGCTTATACTGAAGGGATAGATAATAGCAACAATTCACTTCCCTTGATTTCACCTTTTACTAATAACAATAACCTCCTACTGAACTACAAAGGATGGACCGGACAGGTTGAATTGGCATATTATGCTGCTCAAAACAAAGTGAGCCCTGAAGTTTATGGCGATACTCACACGCCGTCCGCGACTTTATTGAACGCGGGATTGCGAAAGACCTTTAAGCTGAAGCAACATCGACTGATCAGTAATATTCGTGTGGAGAATATCTTCGATCGCTACTATTACCGTCATCAAGATATTATGAAAATAGCGAGACCAGGACGAAACTTTGTAGCACAGATAAGTCTATCGTTTTAAGCATTTTCTATTCTTGATATTCCCCTTGGCTATCAATATTGGCCAATACTTTTTGCATAGATTTTGTTTTTCTGAAAGTTTTTTAGAAAAAAATGAATATGTGTTTTGTGTCATTTTAATTCTGCGTACTTCTGGGTAGCTTTAGGTAAATCCTAAAAATTCTTGCTCTTAAAACTCAAAATTGTGATATGAAAGACGTAATTAAACGAGACGGTTCCTTAGAGAAATTTCAGCCATTTAAAATTGAAGACGCGATCAAGAAAGCCTTTCAGTCGGTATCCATTCCTTATGATGAGGAGATCATGGAATCTGTACTTACTGATATCGGACAGTCTGCGCTCGTGGATGTTGAAGATATACAAGACGTAATTGAAAAGAAGCTCTATGTGGGCGGTTATTTTCAGGTTATGCGCTCCTTTATGCTTTTTCGACATACTCGAAAGTTGCAGCGCGAGCATATCGATCGATTTGTAGATTCAAGTACTTATGTCGATAGCAGCCATGCCGTCGAGGAGTATATTTATCAGAATGATTGGCGAATCCAAGCGAATGCGAACAACTCATTTTCTAACGCCGGTTTGGTCAATAATACAGCAGGAAAAATTATCGCAAATTATTGGTTAGATAAAGTTTACAATCGGATCGAAGGCCATGCACATCGCAATGCCGATATTCATATTCACGATTTAGACTGCCTAACGGGTTACTGCGCCGGTTGGAGTCTGCGTGTATTGCTCGACGAAGGCTTTAATGGTGTTCGTGGGCGTGTCGACAGCAGACCTCCCTCACACTTCCGGGAAGCATTAGGGCAGATGGCTAATTTCTTAGGTATTTTACAAAGCGAGTGGGCCGGTGCGCAAGCATTTAGTTCATTTGACACTTACTTGGCGCCGTACGTATTCAAAGACCGATTAAGTCAGATCGATGTGAAGAAAGCGATCCGCAGCTTTGTATATAATTTAAATGTACCAGCGAGATGGGGTCAATCACCATTTACCAATATTACGCTCGATTGGAATGTTCCTCAGGACTTACAAGATCAGATTCCAACAAAGTCAGGCATCCATTTATTCCGTGGCTTGCAAGACGAGGAACTAAATAAGTTTGCCGCCGAACGGGGCGCAGCTAATTTAGAAGATTTGACCTATAAGCATTTCCAAAAGGAAATGAATATGATCAACAAGGCTTATTATGAGGTCATGACGGAAGGAGATGCGAACGGACAACCCTTTACTTTCCCTATCCCTACAGTCAATATTACCGAGGATTTTGATTGGGAGGGTGAAAACGTAGAAATCTTATTTGAGAATACAGCAAAAATTGGCTCTTCTTATTTTCAGAATTTCATCGGTAGCCAATATATATTAAATGATGCAGGCGAGCGGGTTGAAAATCCTGATGCATACAAACCAAACGCGGTTCGTAGTATGTGTTGTCGTTTGCAGCTCGATTTACGAGAGCTATTGAAGCGAGGAAATGGGCTGTTCGGGAGTGCCGAAATGACGGGCAGTATAGGTGTGGTTACTATCAATATGGCAAGGCTGGGCTATCTTTATAAAGGTAAGCCTAAGGAATTGTATGAACGGTTGAACGAGCTCATGGAGATCGGAAAATCTAGCTTAGAGAAGAAACGTAAGTTTGTACAAGAGATGTATGACAACGGACTATATCCATATACCAAGCGCTATCTCCCTCATTTCCGGAATCATTTCTCTACCATCGGTGTCAACGGCATGAATGAGATGATCCGTAATTATACGGACGACCAAGAGAATATCGTATCGCCATGGGGAAAAGAGTTTGCTAGCAACGTATTAGATTTCATCCGAACCCGACTTAGGGAGTTTCAGGAAACTACGGGTAATCTCTATAATTTGGAGGCGACACCGGCTGAGGGCACGACCTATCGATTTGCAAAAGAAGATAAAAAACGCTTTGACGATATTCTGCAAGCAGGGACGCATCCACAGATTTATTATACCAATAGTTCACAGTTGCCAGCCGATCAGACTGATGATCCGTTTGAAGCTTTGCTATTGCAAGATGATTTGCAGTGTAAATATACAGGCGGTACAGTACTGCACCTTTATATGCGCGAGCGAATCAGTACCTCGGAAGCATGTAAAGAGTTTGTGAAAACCGTATTAACGAACTTTAAACTGCCATATATTACCGTGACACCGGTGTTTAGTGTATGCCCTAAACATGGTTACCTGAATGGACAACATGAATATTGTCCGCAATGCGATGAAGAAATTATCAATAAACATAAATTAGATATCACACATGAAAATTTTGAATGATGAAAGACAGCAGGTGTTGCAGCAACATCAGCAAGAGCGTAGTAAATGTTTAGTTTATACACGCGTCATGGGATACCATCGTCCTGTAGAAAGCTTTAACATTGGAAAGCAAGGGGAACATAAGGAGCGAACCTTATTCTGTGAGCAACATGGCAAAGCCGCTATTTGATATCACCCCCTTCACCTTACTCGATTATCCTCATAAAGCAGCCTGCATCTTTTGGTTTGTAGGCTGCAATATGCGTTGTCAGTATTGCTACAACCCTGATATTGTTTTTGGAAAAGGGAAGATTAGTGTGGAAGACGCAGTATCATTTTTGCGGTCGCGGAAAGGCCTTTTGCAAGCCGTGGTGCTCAGCGGGGGAGAGTGTAGCATACATAAAGACGTAAAAACCATTGCCCAAAAAGCAAAGGATCTTGGTTATTTAGTCAAGATCGATACAAACGGAAGCAGTCCTAAGACGCTGTCAGCGCTTTTAGATGATGATCTTATAGACTATGTTTCCTTAGATTTAAAGGCTTTGGAAGCTGACTTTAGAGCCATTACAGCCGCTAGTACTTTCCATGCCTTTGAGGAATCCTATCGTATTCTTCAATCCTCCAACATTTCTTTTGAAGTGCGCTCTACCGTTCATTCTGCACTGCACAGCCGTGCAAACATCGAAGCGATGATCGAATACCTATATGAACTGAACTATCGTGGAACTTACTACCTGCAAGTCGCATTGAACAATGTAAGGACAATAACAGACCTGCCAGATTCTACCTACAACATCGCTAATTTGAACTTCGAGACTACGAAACTTCCGGTTGTCATTCGTGGTTGAGCTTCTTAGAAAATCATTAGAATATTAGTTATTTAAAATGATTATAAATAATATTCACTATCTTAATAGCGAATTTTATTAATCATAAGGAAAGTAGATTGGGTTCGGGTGCCATTGGTACTGCTTGTTGCTGTTGGCCTTTGCTACGCTGTTGTAATCTTTCGCCAAGATTACTCCGACTTTAAACCCGCGTGTATTATAGGTCGATAGAGAGTCCGGTAAGTTGCTTTTGTTGTTTGTGTCGTAATGTGCTTCAGCAATCAGCTGCAGTTGGCTGATATTGGCATGGCGCTCGCCACGGTATATCTTAGTGACCTGATATTGATCGTTATACTGAAAACTATATTTGATCATGTATAGATTTTCAAGATCCAAGATATAGTCGACGACGGCTTGTTTTTGTTTGATGTGTTTAATGTTTACTTCACTATCTTTTTGGCAGGAGCTTAAGGAACATGCCGCAAGGAATAGTGCTATGCCGGTGCTGATTAACGATGTATGCTTTGGCATGGCCAAAGTTTTTGGATTTCTATTTGGCTTGTTCATATGCTTTTTTAAAGTTTGGTACACCATAACCCAGCTTGTTGTCTGGATTTGTACTTTGGCTGGCTGTTTGTTGCAATAGTTCTTTTATTTCCTTGGCATTTTTGTTTGGCAAGGCTTCCCATAAGCAGGCAATCAACCCTGCCAGAATAGGAGGGGTATCCGAGGTGCTGTATGAGTCTCCCCATCCATAGATGACAGGAATTTCTTGCGCCAGCACAGCTAGTTCAGGCTTTATTCGTCCATCGGCGGTTGGCTTGTTCAAGACATTCCACAATGGCTTATTCCGCTTGTTGATATTGCCGGCTGTAATAATATCCTTGGCATCTGCTGGAGGGAGTATAAAGGTGATACCATTGGACTCTTGCGGAAACATTTGAACCGTGATGATGCCTTTTTTGAAAGCCTGATCAGCCACTCTACTGCTGATGGAGCGACCATCGGCTTGTTCGGCCTTCATATCAAATTGAGGTTGATTGAATTTCACGCCATAGACACAAGATGAGCTAATGATGTCGACGCCCAGGCTATCGGCTCTTTCGACCCCTGCGACCCAACTGGTTTCATAAAAGGGCTCTTGACTACCGTTCTGATCCGTACGAAGCAAAATGTAGTCGGCTTTTGGTGATAAGCCAATAAACTTTTGCGGATTAATGGCTCCGAGCATAGCTAGGAGATTGTTACCATTGGTGGTCGTCGTACTGATGTCGCTGCGGTTATAAAGCAAGTCGTAACTATCCTTGATCTTTTGCTCCGATATTAAATGGATTAGTTCAGGTTTTTCATCTAAATACCCAAACCCTTCGCTGAGAATTGCGATGGTCTTTCCTTTGCCAAAGAACTTCTTCTCGTGTAATAAATTAGCCTCGTATTGTTGTAGTAAACCATAGGTTTTTCCATAATTAACAGCACCGACCTTCAAGGTGTCTAAGATGTTGGTAGAGGCAATTGCGGCAAACGGTGTCTCGTTTTTGATCGGAGGTACAACAGGTTCCTGGTAAGGTAGATGTA
This sequence comes from Sphingobacterium sp. UBA6645, assembly GCF_002455685.1. Classification (NCBI taxonomy): domain Bacteria; kingdom Pseudomonadati; phylum Bacteroidota; class Sphingobacteriia; order Sphingobacteriales; family Sphingobacteriaceae; genus Sphingobacterium; species Sphingobacterium sp. UBA6645. Next base: position 30,905 of record NZ_DKLH01000003.1, on the reverse strand, counting down.
CTCCAATTGTTTTGATTGATGCAACAAAGGATAAAGATTTGATCTTTTCCAAGTTATCTTTATGTTCTGGTAAGTGAATAACCGCATAGTTCAACCATTTTGAGGTGTTAAGTAGCTTGCCTTCACTTTCTTTCAGAAGCTCGCTCAAATACTTCCTGCTTACCGGTAAGTCGGTAGAATCAATCGCTATCTTTTGTATCTTTCTGCGTTGTATCGCTTTGTCACTAAGGTAGCTTGACGGATCTAGAAGGGTGTATTTATTATTGTTTTTGTCTTTAAAATAAACAATGATTGCTTCTTTATACTCCGTTTCTGCTGGTTTTTGGTCTATGTAAGTGCCAAATGGAGAGATGTCCTTTCGGCAGGCGCTGGGTTGTGTTAAGAGACATAAGCTTAGGATTATAGACCAGTTACTTTTAAATTTCATATGTTTGGTATGTTGAATGTAGATTAATGGAATCGTTGTCCTTTCTCTATGTATTGATATCGGAAGGTGAAGAAGCCTGCGCGCGTGCTGATGGACTCATAAGACTCACCTTTCAGCTTAGGCATATCTCGGTAGAAGCTTAAGATCTGTAGTTTTACAAATCCCTTTTGATCGGCCGTTTGAATAAACATTGTCTTTTCAGGATAGGGCATGTAGAAATTATTTTCATCCATGTAATACCAAGTTTTCCCACCGCTGCGATAGCCTAAGGCGAAATCCGTCCTGCCGTCATCTTGCTTTAAGTCGCTTAAATTTGGGATGTCTTTGATATTCTGATAGGCCGTATGCACAATAATGGCTTTCGCATTGCCTGTACGGACCGGGTTGCCCATGGTACCACCATTAATTTTCAGCTGTGCATGCTCAAAGCAAATGTCCCAGTTATCATCTCCTGGTTTTTTGACCACTTCGCCCGTGCTAAACTTAAAGTAAGGCTTGGTCATGTAGTCTGCTTTTAAATTTCTGACGACCTTTTCCCCTTGAATAGGATCCGTTGGTAGTTTTGGTTTGTCTTCCTTTTTGCATGAACAAAATAGGAGGAGAAAACATAGAAAGGCTTTGGAAAGCCTTGATAAGTAATAAATTCTCATCTTTTTTGTTTGTAATGATTCTAAATAATAGCAAAAGTACGTTTAGAGAAAAAATATCTACCTATTCATAATGGCATTTAGGTTATGCGTAATGATATATCGTTTGGATTGGGAGGCTATGCCTATTGTTCGTCATGAAAAATGAAACATTTTTCATCGATGCTATAAAATGTTTTTACCTAATCGCCAATCTTTCTGTTGTTGTGAGGCTTGAAACAATAGATAAGTTTTAAGAATCGTTAAGATAATTTTAAAACTATTCGGCAAGTTTATCTGTTTTACTCAAAAAAACAGGACTGTGCCGCTTTATATCGCTATCTTGCGGTGCATTAATTACTACCTATAGAAAGCAACATGAACTCGCAGTGTACTCCGACAAATGAGTCAGAGCGCTTGGATATGTTATACTCATTCGGTTTAATGGGACTTGGCAAGATGCCAGAACTCGATATTTTCGCCGAATTGGCATGCAGGATTACCGCATGTCCATCTTCCATCATCGCAATAATGGAAGAAGATATGCAACGTATTCAAAGCTGTTTTGGCATTAATTTAGAAACCGTAGAAAGAAGGAATACCGTCTGTCAATATACGATGATGAGCGAAGAGCCGCTCATGATTGAAGATACATTTCAAGATCCTAGAACGAAGGATAACCCATTGATTCGTGCTGCTGAAATTCGGTTCTATGCCGGCGTTCCGCTTTTAGACGATCGTGGCTTAGCCTTAGGCACCTTATGTGTTGTTGATTTTGTTACCAAAACGATATCGGAGGAACAGCTTTCGGAACTAGCGAAGCTAGCGGATGCTGTTGTAGCCTTATTATTAGCTAGGAGGAAATCGACCCAAGCGGCGTATTTTAAACAGATACTTTCTGTAACACAAAACATGATTTGTGTGCTCGATGACAATTTTATAATCAAAGAAGTCAATCCTGCGTTCGCTGATCTCATGGCTTTCTCGACTCGGGAAGCCGTGGGCATGAGTTTCCCTGAGGTGCTTCAGGCAAATGAAACTGTGCTCAAAGCACTACAATCAACCATAGAAACAAATGGAGAAGTACAGGTTCAGACACGCACAGAAACGCCTTCGGAAGAGGAAGCTTTCATCAATTGGAATCTAAAATACAATCCCGACAATAAAGAGATCTTTGCATTCGGCCGCGACATAAGTAAGGAGAACGCTGAGAAAGTGAAGCTTTTGGTTTCCGAACGGAGATTCAGGAACTTCTTTGAGAATGGTATAGGGCTGATGAGTATGCATGACTTGGATGGAAATATTCTTCGGGTCAATGAAATGGGAAGAAAAGTCTTAGGCTATTCTTCGCATGAAGTTCAGGGTCTTAATCTTCTTGATCTTGTACCTCCTGAAAATCGTTCGCTAATTAAACCCTATCTAGAGCGAATAAAGCAAAAAGGTGAAGATAGTGGCATGATGGTGTTACGTCATAAGGATGGCGAATGGATCTATTGGTTATATAATAACATTTTGGAGATCGACGCGGAGGGTAGTGCCTATGTAGTAAGTTCCGCGCTTAATATGAACGAGCGTATTACCTTAGAGAAAGATCTTCAGCACACAAAACAAATTCTAGAGCAAAGTAGTCAGGTCGCACAAGTTGGGGGCTGGGAAGTGGACCTCGCAAAAAATGAAATTTATTGGTCTGGTCCTACGCGCCAAATCCATGGCGTATCCGACGATTTTAAACCTACGCTTGAGAATGCATTCTCTTTCTTTGATGATGAGGACAGTCAAACTTTATCAGAACTCTTTAAGACGGCTATTTTATCCGGCAAATCCTATGATATTGAAACTCGACTGAGAAGAGCATCGGGCGAATATATCTGGATTCGAATTAAGGGTGTTCCGGAGATAATTGATGGACGATGTACGCGCGTTTTTGGGATTATGCAAGACATCGATCAAACGAAACAGTTATTTCTGGAGCTAGAGCGAAAGGAGTCTATGTTGCAAACGTTCGTCGATTATGTGCCTGCATCCGTAGCCATGTTTGATCAAGATTTGAATTATCTAACGATAAGCAAACAGTGGAAAGAAGAATTTCATTACATCGACAATCATGTGCCAAATCGTAATCTTTATGAGGTATTCCCTAATATTCCAGAGCGGCGCAAGGAAATCTATCGTAAAGCTTTAGAAGGAATACCGTATAAAAATACAGATGAGGTTGTTAAGCGTGAAGAGCATGAACACGCCCAGCATTACAATTGGGAAGTGAGACCATGGCGATTACCTGATGGGACCATCGGCGGAATTATTATATTCTCGCAAAATATATCCGAGTTAGTGGCTAAGAACGAAGAGCTGAAAAATGCCAAAAAACTTGCTGATATAGGAAGTAAGGCTAAATCAGAATTCTTAGCAAATATGAGCCATGAGATTCGTACGCCTTTAAATGGTGTTATCGGATTTTCGGACCTACTATTGAAAACTCCACTGAACGATTTGCAGAAGCAATATCTAAAATATGTTAATGAGTCGGGAAATAATCTGCTTTCTATCATTAACGATATATTGGATTTCTCAAAGATTGAATCTGGAAAATTGGAGTTCTACATAGACCAATACAATCCCTATGAGCTCGTCAATCAAGTAATACATGTTATTCTATACCAAGCGCAAAATAGGGCCATAGAGCTGCTCCTAAATATCGAACAAGGTCTTCCAGATCTTATTTATATTGATGAGTCGCGAATAAAACAAGTTTTGATCAACCTCTTGGGGAATGCTGTGAAATTTACCGAGACAGGAGAAATTGAGCTTCGTGTTGAAAGAACCAATATTGAGCAGGATAAAGTGAGACTTCGATTCTCGGTCCGCGATACGGGCATTGGTATATCGGAAGAAAAGCAACATCGCATATTCGATGCCTTTATGCAAGAAGATAGTTCTGTGAGTAAGCGTTTTGGTGGTACAGGACTTGGGCTGACAATTTCCAATAATATTTTGCGCTATATGGGCAGTGAATTGTCGCTAGAAAGTAAGGTCAATGAAGGATCGATTTTCTCATTTGAGATTGAAGTGCCCTACGAATATACAGAAGAGCAGAATGATGACTTATCGGTGGAGAATGTGCTCATCGTTGATGATAATGTAAATAACCGCGTAATTCTTGAGCATATGCTCGCTTATAAGGGAGTTAAGACGACTTCTGTCGGCAATGGGTTTGAAGCAATACAGCTTTATCTAGACGGAAAACGCTTTGACGCTATTTTGATGGATTACCGTATGCCAATATTGAATGGTTTAGAAACCATCGGAAAGATCAAAGAATTCTTGAACCAACAGGGCGAACCTATCCCACTTCTAGTTTCACATTGTTCGTCTGAAGATCAGGAACATATGACGCAATTCCGTCAGGAACAGAATTCCTATTGTCTGACAAAGCCGATTATTTCTGAAGAATTATATAGGATTCTTCGACAAACCCAGACGACCGAAAAGTCTGTTGTTGAGGAACAAGAGTCTGCTAAGCACCTGGAAAAAGCGTTTCGTGTGCTTGTAGCGGATGATAACCCTGTAAATATGGCTTTGAACCTAAGGCTTGTTGAGGGCGTATTGCCACAATGTGAAACCGCCAGTGTGGAGAACGGTGTTCTTGCCGTAGAAGCCTGCGAAGCATCTGTTTTCGATTTGATTCTGATGGACATTCAGATGCCATTGATGGATGGAATCGAAGCCACACAGCGCATCCGAACGATGAAGGGATACGAACAGGTGCCTATTATCGGTATCACTGCAGGGAATGTCATTGGTGAAAAGGAGAAATGTTTAGAAGTTGGAATGACCGATTTTCTCACGAAGCCAATTAAGGCTGGCGATTTTAAGACTATGGTGACGAAAGCAATGCAGGCTTTAGAAGCTGATTTAGTCAGCGAAGTCGAAATGTCTGTTCACTTCGACGAAAGCATAATGGATGAATCGACCGATAATGATGCCGACTTCAAACAAGAGTTTATCGGTATTGTTTTAGGAGAGTTGGAGCTGCAAAAAGAGCGGCTGAATCTCGCTCGCGAGGAAAGCGACGTTCCGCAGATCAAAAAGCTATTGCATAAACTTCGTGGAACGTCCAGTACAGCCGGGTTGATCCTGCTAAATAGAATGGCAGCTGATATGGAGGAGAAGTTTATAAATGGCAATTTACCATTCGATGAAATATCGAATTTGACCAACGAAATTGAATTATTACAGAAACTATTAATAAAAATTAAAGCGTAGAAGATGGTTGTGTTATTAGCCGAAGATGATGAATTGATTCTTAAAACTATTGAGCATAAACTAAAAAAAGAAGGATTTGAAGTAATTCTTACGAGAAATGGGCAAGAGGCGATCGAATTGATAAGAAGTCAAAAGATTGATTTAATCATTAGCGATATCATGATGCCTTTTGCTTCTGGAATAGAAATTCTTGCTGAAGTAAAACTGTTGGAGCAACCTATTCCAATCATCATGCTCTCTAGCATGGGACAGGAGGAAATCGTCATTGAAGCATTCGAAATGGGAGCTTCTGATTATATGATCAAACCTTTTAGTCCTAATGAATTGATTCTGCGTATTAATAAATTATTGAACAGACCATAGGAGGAAGATGGAGCCGGTACTCACCCTACATGAACTAATGATCGGAATCTTAACAATTTTGATTCTCGTTTTTTTAGTTATTCTTGCCCTTTTGATTTTCAGTTTTCGCGAATATAAGATCGTAGAAAGCAGACAGCTGTGGAAGAAACTGGTGGAGGAGTATTTAGCCAAAGTCATCATAGAAGGGTCTGTTGATGAGGTGTATATCGATAAGGATATCACGTATTACTTAAAATATAGAGAGTTTCGTCGTTATTTTCTTAATCGCTTGGTTGAATCTGAACGCAAGTTCTCCGGCGTCGCTGCTCAAATATTGAAACGCGTATTCTACATCTATCATTTGAATGAGGAAGCTTATGCACTATTAAGGAGCAAAAAGCCCTATTTGATAGCTAGAGGTATTCAGGTTTTGAAGGTGATGCGAGCCGAAGAGGCTCTTCCAGAAATCAAGTCAATGCTGAATCACAATCACCTTAGTGTTAGGCAGGAAGCACAATACGCTATAGTATACTTCGAAGGCTTTGAGGGATTGGCTTTTCTGGATCAGTTCAACGGAGTACTATCCGACTGGCAACAGTTACGTATCATCAGTTTTATTAAGCAGTTGCCAAAGGATGCAATTCCAAGATTGCTCAGTTGGCTTTATGGCGCAAACCCCTCCGTTATCATATTTTCACTAAAACTTATTCAAAAATTCAAAGTGCTAGAGCTACATGCTGATTTAATTCAAATATTGAATTATCCGAATCATGCTGTGCAGCTGGAAGTGATACGCACAATGTTCAGTCTTGATGTATTCGATACTTCGGAACAGCTTGTGGCGCGATTTCCGTTCATGGAAGAGGCACAGCAGCAGGAGATCATCAAAGGTTTGGGTTATACCCGTGCAAGAGATCAGATTGACTTTTTAAAAAAGGAGTTGAGTATTTACCCTACGCAAAGAGGAAGAGTGAATATTGCTGATTCACTTTTTTCGATAGGTGAATTTAATTATTTGAATAACTTAAGGTTATCTCTTAACGAAGGAGATCCAAATCTACTAGTTTTAAACCACGTATTGGATAATAAGCGATGAACGAAATAGCAAAGGTCATTTACGAAATTGTTGTCTGGCTATTCTTGATCTATTCAATGGGAATATTCAGTGTCTATACTTGGATCGCCATATTTTCCTATGGCGCCGTAACGCGTTATAAATACGGCAATATCTATACGGACTATTCGTTAATTGCCACGAATCCGAATGCACCAAGTTTTAGCCTGATTGCGCCTGCTTATAATGAGGGAAAGACAATTGTAGAAAACGTGCGATCCTTGTTATCGATCTACTACAATAAGTTAGAGATTATTATTGTCAATGACGGTTCTAAAGATGATTCCATCGAAAGACTTGTCGAAGCTTATCATTTAGAGAAAGTAAGCTACGCAATAAGCGGCAATTTGAAAACTCAAGAAGTAGTTCAGGTTTATAAGAGTAAGAATCCTGCATTCAGGAAGTTAATTGTCGTAGATAAGAAGAATGGGGGTAAGGCAGATGCACTCAACGTAGGGATAAATATTTCCAAAAGCGATTATATTGTCTGTATTGATGTCGATTGTATTATTGATCAGGAGGCGATACTAAAGCTTGCCAAGCCTTTTATGGAGCAAGAGGATAAGCGGTTAATTGCGTGCGGAGGTGTTATTCGTTTAGCGAATAATTGTAAGATAGAGAATGGCAAGGTGGTCGAAGTTAATCTGCCTAAAACCTGGTTAGGGCGGAGCCAGGCGTTGGAATATATCCGAGCATTTGTGTTAGGCCGAATGGCATGGTCAAGAGCGAGCGGATTAATTTTGATTTCAGGGGCATTTGGAGCCTTTGACAAGGAGATTGTGCTTGCCTGTGGAGGATATGACCATAGCACCGTTGGAGAGGATATGGAGCTTGTCGTGCGGATGAGACGCTACATGATTGAAAAAGATCTACCACATCAGGTTATCAATATTCCGGATCCTCTTTGTTGGACGGAAGTACCTGAAGATAAGGAAGTGTTAAAAAAGCAAAGAAACCGCTGGATGCGGGGCACCATGGAAACCCTTTGGACACATCGTAAATTGATGTTCAACCCGAAATACGGTAAACTGGGTATGCTAAGCCTACCGTATTGGTTTTTCTTTGAATTCTTGGGTCCCTTTGTGGAATTTACAGGCTATATTATCTTCATTCTTTTTGTACTGTTTGGGATTATTAATTGGACATTCTTTTTCGCCTTATTCCTGCTCGTTGTATTTTCCAGTATTCTGTATTCCGTCTATGCGGTTTCGGTGGATTTGGTTAGCCATCAAGTATATTCCAAGCGAAAAGATCTAACCACACTGATTGCAACGGCTGCCCTCGAACCGTTTTATTTCCATCCCTTGGTCGTACGCGCCGGAATTGCCGGTATGGTCGATTATTTTAGGAAAAAGAATGGATGGGGAGAAATGACGAGACAAGGGTTCTCGCAGGAGAAGGACGAAAGCTTTAAAGAAAAAGCCTTGCGCTATGGCAAATGGCTCATGGAGCAATTTAGTCCAGTGGCGCTTGTTTATCTCATCTTTGTTCTGCTTACAAGCATTGCGGAATGGTTTATTTATGGAAGCAGCGTTCAGCAGTTTAAAACCATGGAATCATTTGCTGTGCTGTTGGCCAATAATGCCCTAACGGCTATGGTTTTTCTTTTACCATTAGCGGCAGTTTATCTTTTGATTTCATTGTTCAATGAACGCTTAGCCAATTGGATGTTGCCAATTATTACAGCCGCTGCAGTGACCATTCAATTAATTTTAGCTTTCTATTTTATTGAGTCCCGAAACCTCTTGGGAACAGATCTTTTCTTTTACTCTTCCGAAGAACTAATTGGAATTCTTCGTGCAAGTAATGTTCTTAATTGGTTGAATGTATTTCTGTTAATGATAGGACTGCTAGCCCTAATCATGAGTATAAAATTCCTGAGCAGTAAAATTAAGGGTTCGACGATAAAGGGGCTTTCCATTTTATCAGCAGGTTTTATAGCATTGATTTACCTCGCTTTATTTGGTGCAGTAACCGGGAGCTCCAAGGATGACTTTATGCAGACGGCTGAACGCAGTAAGCTAGGGTTCTTTCTCTACAGCAACGCCGATTTATTATCGGATAATATAGGAGATCGTGTATTTGCTAGTTCGATTGAGTCGTCCGTCGGTTCACTGAACGCAGCTTACCCATTCCTGCAGAATGAGCAGACTATGGATGTGTTTGGCCAGTATTTCCAGAAAGCTGAAAAAGCACCCAACTTAGTTTTAATTTTAGTTGAAGGCCTCGGCAAAGCATATAGCAGTTCGGATGGCTACATAGGAGACTTTACGCCTTTCTTAAACCAGCTCAAAGACAGTTCCTTGGTATGGGATAATAATTTAAGTTCCTCCGGAAGAACATTTTCAGTACTGCCGACGGTACTAGGTTCACTACCTTTTGGTACCTCCGGTTTTCTTGAACAAAAAGATTATCCTGAGCACTTTAACTTGCTGAATGTTTTAGCTTTTAACGGATTTAAAACAGGGTTTGTTTACGGTGGAGATGCTAACTTCGATTTTATGGCGAAGTATCTAAAAGCTAATAATATTGATGTACTCCTTGATGAGTCGAGCTTCCCTGCCGGCTATCAAAGACTTCCAAGTGCTAATGGCGAGAGTTGGGGTTATGAAGATCAAGCCGTGCTTTCTCAGCTAAATGCACTGTCGGAAAAGCAGTCCGAACCTTATTTCCATATTGCACTAACACTATCCACGCATAATCCGTTTTTGATCAATGATGCACAAAAATACGAGGCATTTTTTCAAGCGCGCTTACAACAGCTTAAACTGCCCAAAGCCAAATACGGCCTGGCAATGGAAAATAAAAAGCAACTGATTTCGGTCATCAACGCCGATGATGCTTTGCGTCAATTCTTTGCAGATTATCGTCAGCGCGAAGAGTTTAAAAATACTATATTTATTATCACTGGGGATCATGCCATGCCTGAGATACCGTTGCAGAGCAAGATCGATCGTTATCACGTGCCATTACTTGTGTACTCGCCTTTATTAAAAAATAAACGCAAGTTTCATCATACCGTAAGCCATTTTGATATTGCACCATCCATTTTAGCTTACTATCGAGAAAATTACCAGCTACGAACTCCTCAACAGGTAACTTGGATAGGGAAGGGTCTAGACGTCGGTGCTGCCAAGCAGAGCATGGGGGTTCCTATGATGCAAAGCAAATCTCAACTGATTGACTTTGTGTATTCCAACGTGCATATCAATGATAATCGTGCATTTAAGTTGGATAGTAAGTTGTCTGAAGATGCGATTGGCGACGCGAATGCGAATCCAACAACGAAAAAACGATTTGATGCGTTCCGCGAGATGAACAAGCAGTTTATCAAATCGTCTTCTCTGCTGCCAGATTCAATCTACAACAAGTTTTTCCAGTAGCAGATTTTAGAATCTGCGTCTGTAACCAACCGTTATGTCTATTTGATTGTCTTTAACTTCTGGCTGATACTCTACATTGTAGTATGTGCAGGAAATGGAGAACAGGTTTTTCTCTTTTACACTCAGGTTATATTCTAATCCGGTTTTAAAAGTTTTCAATTTATAGCTATCGCCCGTTAGGAGATTCTCTCTGTTCTCTTCCGGACTTATACCAGAGCCAACGATTAGACCAAAGTAATCGTCCGCACCTTTTGTATAATAGCGTACTGTACCGGCGTAGGAATGCGAAATATTATCATCGCCAGGTGTTAAATATGTCCGAGCGTTGAACCAAAAGTTCTTATAGTACTTTCCGACGGATGCGGTATACATCCATACATTCTCAGTGAATTTCAATTGCCTATATCCAACTTCAGCTTCAAAGCTTGCTGGCAAATTAGCGTATAAGGAGGCTCCGGTTCTAAACTTTGGGAAAATACCGTCGCTATTGGAATAGCCAGTTCCTAAGTACATATAGAACATTTTAGATAAACGTGGGTAAGCTTCAAGTTCAAATTGCGTTCCGTTGCTACCAAATTTATTTGCAAAGTTGGTTCTAAAAATGAAGGAGCCAATCGGCGTGCGTCTCTTATAACTTACACCCACAATATGCCAATCATCCGCAAATTGCTTGTCGAAGTGCATCCAATTATATGTAACGCCTATCTCATTTCCACCAACCTGCTCACGGATAGCATTTACTAATTCGCGTGCATCGCTATTCTTCGGGTCTACGGCAAGCAGTTCATTTAGCTGTTCGTTGGCTTCCGCGTAACGCTTTGAGGCGTTTAAAACCTTTGCCTTCAGCAATAATAAATCCGTCGATTGCGGATGTGAAGATAGACCATGGTTCACAATACGAAGGGCCTCTTCATTTTGGTCTTCCCAATATTCTAAGGATCCAAATGCTAAATGGAAATCCTCGTCTGTCGTATTTTTTAATTCTAATTGCTTGAATACCATCCTCGCAGAATCAGGCTGATCCATCCAAGTATATAATCTACCTAAAAATACGCTGATGTCGGTATAATCGGGACTTTTTTGTAAGGCCTGTTTTGCTAAACCAACAGCTGCCTTATAATTTTTATTGTCAAAAGCTTCGGTACGTGCTCGTAAGAATAGTTCGTCTGAATTAAGAGTTCCATCCTGTGCAAAGAGCACATTTAATTGAATGGAGCATAGCATGGCTAGGGTAAGAAAGCTAATTAGTGTTGATTTCATAAGCAGAATCTTCTGTAGATGGGACAAAGTTACTTGTTTTTACGGCTTTAAGTATAGAAAAAGCCAATTTATTTGTGTGATGTTTTTCATTTCCGTGCACTAGAGGTTGATAATCGATGCCATCTGAAAAAATGGAAAAGATCCATTGATCTGTGGCTTAGCCAAACAATTGCATGCTCATGCTCGTTCTCTTGATATGCAGATCATTGAATTTCGACCCCAAGGCATCTATTGTATCCCTGGTAAATTTTATATAGACCCCTGGCTTCCGGTAGATAGGGCAATTATTACCCATGGGCATGCTGATCACGCACGTGCTGGAATGGGAAGTTACCTATGCCATCGCTTTACCACACCCATTCTTAAGATACGTATTGGAGAAGCTATACAAGTGCAGGATGTAGATTACAACGAGGCTATAAACATCAATGGAGTCGAAGTTTCTCTGCATCCCGCGGGGCATATTATCGGATCCGCTCAAGTGCGAATAGCTTATAAGGGCAAAGTGGTCGTAGTATCAGGCGATTATAAGTTACAAGATGATGGACTGAGCAACCCTTTTGAACTTGTGCGTTGTCATGAGTTCATCACCGAGAGCACCTTTGGACTGCCGATTTATCAATGGGAATCAGTAGAAAATCTCAATAAGCAGCTGCAGGATTGGATTTTAAAAAATCAATCGTTCGGAAAGACTTCTGTGTTTGTAGGTTATTCACTGGGGAAAGCTCAACGTATTATGAGAGCAGTGGCGGGAATGGCGCCCATCTATGTGCATAGCTCCATTGCACGCTTAAATAAAGCCTACGAAAGCGTGGGAATTGTATTGCCGGAGTATGAAACCGTCGATCTTCGCGAAGACTTAAAACATATAGATAAAAACATCGTGATCCTTCCACCTTCGCTTGTTGGAACCAATGTAATCAAGCGGATTCCACATATGGCCTATGCTATCTGTTCAGGATGGATGGCGGTACGGGGCGCAAGGAGATGGCGAAGCGCGGATGCCGGATTCGCCGTAAGCGACCATGCCGATTGGAACGATTTGTTGCGCGTGACCAAAGAGACAGGTGCTGAGAAAGTCTATGTCACACATGGACAAACCGCTGTGTTCAGTAAATATTTAAATGAAAATGGGATACTGGCAGAGGAAGTAAAAACGGATTTTGGCGTGGAAAAGGAAGAAGCATTGATGAAAGAAAACGAAGCGATATGAAAGAATTTGCTCAGCTGATCAATACATTAGACAGTACTAATAAGACATCGCTGAAAACCGAAGCGATCGTTCAATATTTGGAGGTTGCGGAGAACAGGGATAAGCTTTGGTTTCTGAGTCTTTTTACCGGGCGTCGACCCAAGCGACAGATCAGTACCACGCTGATGCGCGAGTGGGTCAAAGAAATTGTCGATATCCCGGATTGGCTTTTTATGGAGTCTTATTCATCTGTTGGAGATCTTGCAGAAACGATCTCTTTACTTCTGCCTAATCCAACCGGTAATATCGATTTGGCATTGTCCGAATGGATGAATCGCATACTAGACCTGAACACGAAAACTGATGAAGAAAAAAAGGCATTTGTGCTTCATGCTTGGGAGAACCTGCCGCACCAAGAACGATTTATTTTTAATAAGTTGCTGGGAGGTAGCTTCCGTGTCGGTATTTCCGCGAAAAGCCTAATCAATGCAATTGCTCTTCATAGCGGGCTCGATGCATCAGCAGTTGCGCACAGCATTATGGGAGAATGGCTAATAGATGATGTCGAGTTTGATCTGCTCATACGTGGGCACTATGTCAACACCAACCTTTCCAAACCCTATCCGTTTTGCCTGGCATATCCTTTAGAAAATTTAGAGAAAACCCTGATCAATCCACAGGACTGGCAGGCAGAGTATAAATGGGACGGAATACGTGGACAGATTATCAAAAGAGCCGACCAAGTCTTTATTTGGTCAAGAGGTGAGGAACTTGTCACCGATCAATTTCCCGAATTAGTAGCGGAATTCAGCAAGTGGCAAGGAGATTTCGTGCTTGATGGGGAGATTCTAGCGTTCCTTGATGGTGAAGTTCTGAACTTTACATTTCTTCAAAAACGCTTGAATCGAAAAACCGTCACGGATAAAATGCGGCGTGAGATTCCGGTAACTATGATCTTATACGATATGCTCGAACTGAATCAAGAAGACCTGCGCGATAAACCGCTAGCATTTCGTCGACAGCAACTAGAAAAGCTTTTCCATATGAATCAAGCGGGGTCACTGATGCTATCTCCGATAATCGAATTTCAAGAACTCGACACGCTCGGATCGCTGCGTGCTTCTGCCAGAGATAAAAATAGCGAAGGCCTGATGCTAAAACACAAGAACTCTGTTTATCATGCCGGCAGGAAGCGTGGCGATTGGTGGAAATGGAAAATCGACCCGCTATCCATTGATGCTGTGCTGATTTATGCGCAAAAAGGAAGTGGAAGGCGTAGCGGCTACTATACAGACTATACATTTGCCGTGAGGGATGGAGACAAACTCGTCAGCATAGCCAAAGCGTATTCGGGATTGACCGATAAGGAAATTCAGGAAGTGAGTCGCTTTGTAAACAAAAATGCAATCGAGAAGTTTGGGCCTGTCCGGACTGTTAAGCCTGAGCTCGTATTTGAAATCGCTTTTGAAGGGATAGGTTGGAGTTCCAGACATAAATCAGGAATAGCACTACGATTTCCCCGGATTGCTCGATGGCGTAGAGACAAGACGGTTGAAGAAATTGACGAGTTGGAAGAGGTAAAGAAACTTATTAAATAGGCAATACCTGAATAATCTATCTAATCCTGTTTCTCGACTAAGTACTTCCAATACCGTTTAGGAACATGCTGAACATGTAATTTGATATTCTTGCGAGCCACGATATTCGTCGCCTTAAAGTAAGCTTTCCATAACTGTTGGTAATGTGTTTCCTGTTGATCCAGTTCGATCTGAATGGCTAAGTCAGCGCCGTTATTTGAGGCTTCAGACAGGGTGACTTCTTGGATATCCTGCAAATTATAGAGATATCCATAACGTCGTTTTACATCATATATTAACCAGCGCTGATCGGCAAAGCGCTTCTTGAAGAAGGAGATAATGAGCGGCAACACATTAAAATCTGGCTCTATAACAGCGCTGTATAGCTCATCTGCCGATTTGCTGAAACGTATAAAAGCTTTCATTCTATGGCTCTCTCTCCCCATCTTCTTAATAGTCTGAGAGAAGGCGAGCGCATCAGCATCCGCATAGTTTTTTAAGATGCCAGGGTTGTTTGTAAAAATGCTTCGCATCAGTTTAAAGCCAATATGCCAAGCTTTCGGATCCTCGGACAAAAAGTTTCTATAAAAATCATAAACACGCTCCTTACCTATATGCTTTTCCAAACCCTTCAATATCCGCTTCGCGCGTTCTGAATCCGTCTCAACATAAGTCTTTACAGCAAATAAACTGGATCCTAACTTTTCATCAATCATCGGAATTGCATCCACCTTTCTTTCTTGAAAAGACTGGAAGAAGGCACTTAAATAGCCCAAATAGCTACCATCAAAAATATAGTAGGTCATGCGAACAAGCTTAATTGATTACTTGCTGCCTTCGGCAGATACTTGCTCGTTCCTGAAGATAGAATCGAAGTTTTGATCGCATGCATTTGAAGGTCGCCCCAATTCCTTACAGAGTCGGCATAGCGCATAAAATACTTTGCCCGATTGAAGGCGATGCCGATTTTTTTTAAGTGATGCTCATAGAGTTTGCCAAATTTCCTCGCCTGTATAATTTTTAGTGCCGAACCACGGCCAACACCAGGGATACGCAGAATCGCGGCATAGTCCGCTGTATTGACATCGATAGGAAAGTATTGAGGATTTCGCAGAGCCCAGCTTAGTTTCGGATCTATATCTAAATCCAGATCTTGATGTTCAGGATTTAGGATCTCATCCAATTTAAAATTGTAAAATCTTAACAACCAATCGGTTTGATAGAGTCTGTTTTCTCGAATCAGGGGAGGGGCAGTGCCAACTTGCGGAAGCATACTGTGTTCATTATTTATAGGGATATATCCGCTATAATAAACTCGTTTAAGATGGTATGTCTTGTAGAACTCTGACGAAATCTTCATAATATCATAATCCGTCTCTGAAGTTGCTCCGACGACCATCTGCGTGCTTTGTCCGGCAGGCACAAAGGTAGGGACGTGCTTCATTAGCTTCTTTTCCTCAGAGAGCATAATCTTTTGCTGATCTACAAACTGCAGCGGTTTTCGAACAGAATCATGGTCTTTTTCCGGCGCCAATTGTTTTAGCCCTTCCTCAGTAGGAATCTCTAAATTGACGCTCATTCGATCTACATAAAGCCCAGCTTCTTTAATAAGCTCTTCACTCGCACCAGGAATTGTTTTTAAATGTATATAACCAAAGAAGCGTTCTTCGGTTCGCAACTTTTTCACGATTCGCATAAGTCGTTCCATCGTAAAATCTGCCGATTTAAAAATTCCAGAACTCAAAAAAAGCCCCTCGATATAATTTCTACGATAGAAATTCATCGTTAGTTGAACCACTTCATTTACCGAAAATGCGGCTCGCTGAATATCGTTGCTGCGGCGACTGACGCAGAAAGCGCAGTCGTAGATACAATAGTTGGTGAGCAAAATTTTTAAAAGGGAAACGCAGCGCCCATCTTCGGTATAGGTATGACAAATACCTGAACGAGATGAGTCACCGATTCCGCCCTCGTTTTTTCTTTTCCCCCCGCTGGAACTACAACTTACGTCATATTTCGCAGCATCTGCTAATATCGATAGCTTTTCCTCTGCTGTAATCATAATAATGATAGATGATTACAACAAAAATACTAAAAATATTAGTAAGCACAAAGGGGATATTTAAAGATTCTATCTCTCTTAAATTGATAGTTTCCCATCTCTGCCGACATCGAAATTATTGCCGGTTACAGCGTTCGCAGCTACCTTCATCAGCGTAATAAGTTTATTTGACTTCTGGTCCCAATAATATGCGTCGTTAGGAACGATTTTTAACACCTGAATGTTTGGATCTTCTTTTCCTTTTTCAAACCAGCCTTCCATCATCTTGTTCCAATACTTTTCAATGCGAGCTTCATCTCTAGAGATTTCGGCATGTCCATTGATGGTTAAAAATTCATAATCTTTAGGTTGGGCATAAATTAGAGAGACTTGACGGTCAGCTTGTAAATGCTGATAGGTTTCACTTTGTTTCGAAAATAAATACCAAATATTGCCTTCCTCATCAACTTCCTGTCGACTCATTGGAACAGCATGGGGCTGCTTCTCATCCTTTTTAAAGCTACATAACATGCCGATATCTATCTTATCGACCATTTCACGTAATTTATCGATTGCTTCTTTATTGCTTAAGTTTTCTGTACTCATCGTGTCAATTTTTGCCCGAAGGCGCTTAATAATTTTTGTTTATCTATTTCTGTTCTGTCCAAACAAGTCTGCTCATGTCATATCCTGCATCCATCGCTTTCTTTACAAAAGTTTCTTTAACACGTTCAGGCATAGTTTTATTTCGAGACAAGAACCAGATATAGTCAGTGCTTTCTCCAAACACCAATACATTTTCATAAGCAGGATCCATAGCGACCACGTTATAGCCTGAATAAAATGGTCCAAAGAATGATACTTTTAAAGCACCTTTTGTCGGGTCGCCAACAAAGTCCGCTTTCCCTTCTGACTCCTTCCATTCTCCTTTTTTCGTGTCATAACCTTTATTCAACACTTTAATTGTGCCATCTTCGTTCAGCGAGTACTCCGCAGTTACTTGGTTCATGTCCTTCTCATGCTTAAAGTCAAAGCGCGCTATCTCGTACCATTTTCCCGCATAGGATTTAATGTCGAAATTGTCCACAACATTGACCCCGGGAGGTACTTTCACCGACTTACATGCACCAATTAAAAAAGGGGCAATTAATATAGCTGAGCCCAACGCTATTTTAAGACAGGTTTTATAATTCATAGTATGTGTTTCTTAATGAAACAACTTTTAGGATATAATAGTTTGCTTTAGCTATGAAATTTAGGATTCTGACGAAGAGGGGTGCTTTATGCCATACGGCTTTAGGAAGTATTGAAGATAGGCGAGTTAAACCTTAAGCCCGCCCGGTCCCGGAATAAATAATTACTAATAAGACCTCAACGTCTATTCGGGACCAGGCAAGTTTAAGGAAATTAATAGGGCAAATTGTCTTCGTCAATTTGCTGTTTAAACAAAAAGTAATTCTAGAGACCGATTTTCCCCTCGGCCCAATAGGGATAAGTTTGTATCTGTTTATTGCTGTATCCTTTTCGGATAAGTTCCTTTCGGAAGAGCTGAATCGTCGCAGTATTCCCTGATAGATAAAAGGCGATGTACGATGGCAGAATGTCATTGTTATCAATCCATTCAACATATTGTCGAAACGAATCTTCTAGTGCCCTCATATTGACTGTTCTATAGCTGCAATCCTCTAAATTAATCCATTCAAGCCAACTGTTGTGTTTTTGCTGAATATCAATAAAACAAAAACAGGGACGCGCTTTCATCTTGGACGCGTTATTGATGCTTTGCATCAGCCCGATGGCAGTTTCATCGCCAATAACAACATGTGCACTGGCATATTTCACAAAGGACATTTTGCGTCCCGGACCAAGAAGTTTAACCGGATCACCAACGCGCAATTTTTCTGCCCAGCGGCTACCAGGCCCCTTGTCGTGCAGATAAAATAAAATATCGCAAACACCCTGCTCCCTATTGAAATAGGAAGAGGTATAATGCCGAAATTCAGTTGCATTTACTCTAATTTCGATTACATTACCCGCGACAAAATCGGTTTTTACACCCGAGAAGTCGCCTTCAAAGCGGATGTATTTAAGTTCTGGCGCGAGGTACTCAATTTCCGTGACTCGGGAGGCATGGTAACTGCCACTAAAAAATTTCTCCATGGCGTCTGCCATCCATTGTGGAACTCTAGGCATATCGTCTTTTATTAATTTTTAAGATGGTTATTTTTCTTAATGATATTTATAATCATTCTAAATTAATATTATATTTATACAAATGTAACCTATGCGACAATATGGTGGGTTCGAATAAAGGAATAAAAAGTTTAAATAAGGGATAACCTAAAGGATGAAGAATGAATCTGAAAGTGTATGATAGCGAGACGGGTATTTTAAGTTTTAGTAAGGATTTTATTAGCGTTAAACTCCTGGGAAGCCAGGATCTGGTAGATGATTTAGTGGATTTGAACTATCTGGTCGATCAGGGTTATTACCGAGAATTATCTTTTGAAGGTGTGCATATTGGTTATGGTTATCTATCTCATAGGAAACGAATCAGATTTAATTTTGAAAGTGATTTTGAAACGATAGAGATGCATTTTGCATTGAAGGACATAGTTCTGCTCAAGTGAATTTAGAACAGGGGACAATTGAATACGCTGCGTTCGACCATAATATCATTTACGGCAATTGCGTCGCAGGACATATGTTGTGGGATGACCCAGAGTTGCAAGTGTTCGAGATTAATTTTACGCCTTCATTCTTTCAACGCTTCTTACCAGAGGGGACAACCTTATTTGATCAGTTTAGAAACCGAATAGAACAGCGAAAATCTGCTTCATTTGGAAAAAGAAATGCTCGCATCAGTGCTAAGATGTACCAGATAATCAAAGATATTCTAGATTGCAAACGTCAGGGGATCTTCAAACGTATGTTTCTAGAATCCAAAGTTATCGAGCTATTGATGTTGCAATTTGAGCAGTTTTCGAAAGATGGAGATTTTGATACGGCATTAAGTAGGACAACGGTCGAGCGGATATATGCTGCGAGAGATATTATAGTCAATCAAATTGATGCAGACTTTACCTTAATGGATCTTGCCCACCAAGTGGGAACCAACGAGTGCACCTTGAAGAAGGGGTTTAAAGAGGTTTTTGGCACCACCGTTTTTTCATTTTGGCGTGAAACGAAGATGGATCGCGCTATTGAATTGATAGAGGGTGGAGAGTTGCGTATTGCGGAACTTGCTGAATTATTGGGATATAAGAATCAGAAGCATTTCTCGACGGCACTTAAGGCAAGATTTGGAATTAGTCCTAGCCAGTTTAAAACATAGACTAAAGGAAATGCGTTATCGGTATATCCGTTTATTATCCGAAATAATGATGAACCTATATTCCGGAAACCTCTTCGCTAATTTTTTACCTTTTTTAACTCCCAGAACCATCATGGATGTGGAAAGTCCGTTAGCAAATTCTGCGGAGGGTCCATAAACTGTTACACTCACAACGCCAGTGGCTGGATAACCTGTTTTGGGATCGATAATGTGAGAGTACCGCACATCATCAAATTCAACATATTTCTCATAGCTACCAGAGGTCGCAACAGCATGTTCATTGAACCTTAAAACCTTAATCATTTTATGCGATCGGAAAGGGTTCAAGACACCAATAGTCCATGGTTTTCCATCTTTTTGTTGACCCCAGGATGCAATATCACCGGACGCATTAATCATACCTGCTGGAACGCCCAAATCCTGCATCAATTTCCGGCCACGATCGGCGGCATAACCTTTACCGATAGAACCAAATCCGATTTTCATATTCGGTTTTTTAAGAAATATGGTAGAATGGACGCTGTCTAGTTCAATATATGGATAGCCCACATGCGCGATAGATTTCTGTATTTCTGCTTCACTCGGCATGTGTTCCATGCTGCCATCAAATCGCCAAACTTTGTCCAACGCAGCGATACTGATATCAAATGCTCCCTCGCTGATTTTCGAAAAATATAAAGCCCTTTCCGTGAGTTCAAAGACCTCGCGATCCACTTGAACCGCTTTGATTCCAGCGTTACGATTAACTTCGGATATTTGTGTATGCGGGCGCCATTCAGAAATTAAATTCTCAATACGTTCTATTTCAGCAACAGCTTGATCAATATGATTATTCGCGACAATGCTGTCCTGATCTACTAGGGTTATTTCAAATTGGGAACCCATCAAGGTCATTGCGCGACGAATCTGTACCTGTGCAAGGCTGACTTGTAGCCCCGCAAGAATAAAAGTTAGGCTGAGTAGGATTCGCTTCATGATCTCGATATTATTAATAACAGTCGTGAAGGATTTGTTTGCTGTCGTGATAGAACGATAGTGGTTGACCATTTCTTTCCTTTACGATGTCGTTTAAGACCTTTTCAACGTCACGAAGCATCGCAAGCGATCCACAGATCATTATACAGCCACCATTGCGTAGAAGTTCGGCAAAGCGTTCGGCATCCTTTTCTATCAATTCCATCACGTACTGGCCAGGGGTATGTCTTGAGTAAGCGAACTGGTAGTCAACTAGCTGTTTCTGATTTATTTTTGATTCTGCAAATTTTTGATATTCCTTCACCCAATCATTTTCATGGCGGAAGCCACCGTATAGATAAATCGGAATTTGCTTATTGTTTTGATCGATCATTCCTAGAAACGGCGCGATACCTGTTCCGTTGAATATCATGGCTACCTCCTTAACTTTCTTTGGAAAGTTAAAGTCCTTATTCGGCATCATACGCGCTTTAATAATCTGCTCCGATTGCAGGTCATAAAGGAAACCGGAACCCAGGCCGAACTCATGTTTCTTCACAATCAATTGCAGCAAATTATTACATCTACCGATGGAATATAGACGCTCGCGTTGATCGTTTGCCGGATAAATAGCTAGTAAATCGCCTGAATTGAAACTAACGCGAGAGAGAGGCTTCAGGGTGACGCGGAACGTACTATTGTCGGCTGTAATTGCCGTTTTTTCAATTACTTTCCATTTATGCAATCTCTTCTGTTTCTCCGCATATACCGAAGCCGCTGTCGCTAGGGGCAGCAACGATTTCTCAATGTAATTGTTGATCCAAATTAGAAGGTCATCAATAGATCGATCATTAACGACATGAGCAGGGAGATAGGGGCTTGCCCATTCCTGAACAGAGAGTGCTTTATCGACCTCCAAAGCAAATGCACAAAAGTCTGCATAGGCTTTCGACCCAAAGCCAACAACGCTATATTCAACATGCTGCTTTTGTGGATACTGTTTCAAAAGATCAAAAAACTTGCCCGCATTGGATGGAGGATCTCCTAATCCATAGGTTGAAGTAAAAACGAGCAGTTGTTTAGCTTCGGGATAAGATTGGTATTGATTTAGTCCGGCAATAAATGACTTTTGGCCGGCGGCAAGTAATTGTTGATGGACCTTATTTGCATAGAATAACGTGCTGCCATTCTCGGATCCATATAGAACAATAATTTGTGCTTGTGCCGCTTTAAATTTGTTCTTGATCTTGGTCTTGCTTCTTTTGAGCGTGATTACAAAACCGGTATAGATAAACGCCAGAATATTGATAGAGGCGATGCCTAAGATAAATGCCCAAATCATGTTGGTTCTACCGGTATGCATGTCGAGGTTCCATCTTTCCCAACCTTTTTGCTTCGGAAAGATGGTCTGCTCTGTAATTGCCCCACTGATTTGGTTCACGCTGATCGATTGATCCTTTAACTTGATGATGAAGAATTCCTCAGGATCGTCTGGAATAAAAGGAAAATCAATTTGTTCCACATCTTTCAATAAAGTTTTTTGAAAAACAGGGAAATCTTTTGCCGCTAACACCTGCTCTTCCTCCGTCTCATTGATGGGGATATTTACCTCTTGATTTTCCCCTTGGAAGCTCGCTAATCGCAATAAAAATAGACAAGTACCTGTAAACGCGATGAGTAGGATTGGAATAAGCATCCAGCGCCCTGTGACAACATGGAAATACTGTGCAAAGAAATCGTTTTGGATTTTCGCAAAAAAGTGACGGATTCCTTTTTGACGTTTTAAAATCAGTGCAATACCACTGATACTGATCAAAATCAATAGGAAAGAAACGACGGCTACAATGATACGTCCTGTTTCTTTAAGAAATAAGGAACGGTGTAGGGCAGTGGTCCACTGTATAAAAGAACTTTGCTGAACGATAGGAGCGATTTTCTCGCCACTGTTGACATCGATATAGCCCTTTACGGATTCGCCTTCTTCGTCGATAGCATCGATGCTGACGAATCCTCGGTGGTCTACTGAGATAGATATGATTTCCGGGTAAATCTCCTGCAGATTTGGGATAACCTGCGCGAGATTTACCGTTTCAAAATTATCAACTTGGAGATCGGGAGTTTTTTCATATATGGCATTTACCGATAGGATAACTCCTGTGAGCGATAAAATTATCAGGAAAATTGAAGAAATAATCGCTAGGGCAAGATGTGCATATCGCCAAAGGGATAATACCATATTTTAGTGTTATTGAACCTTACTTAGTTTAACAAATCGTAAATAACCTGTTCCAGCTGCGCGTTCAGTGATACCTTGCGTCGTCAATGGAATTTCTATATCCTTTACATGATACTTCTGTTCCTCTACAGCAGTTTCAAAACGTAATTTGTAGCCCTTATTCAATTTACTATCCTCGATACTGATGGTTTTGATTGCGCGGTCACCACCACCGATGGAAGCACTGGTTACAGCACTTAATTTTTCCTTAGATTTCGTTTGAAACTTGTACCACTCTTTTAAAGTATTGTACCATTGCTTGTCAGGACCGAGTACAGCAAGAGTTTTCTCATAACCACCTTTTGGATTGATTAACGAGATAACAACGTAGGCTGCTTCCCCTTGGTAGCTGTTCATCTGCAACATACATTTGTACTTGCTCGATTGAGCAAAGGAAGTCCCCATTCCGAACAGGACAAAGAATAAAACTGTAAGTACTTTATATAGTTTGTTCATTTTCTGTTATTTAAGAAGATCTAAAGCCGTACTATTTCCTTTGATAAAGTCATTTTCACTCGCTAAGTCCAATGGCGTTTCATCAAATTCTGTTTTCAATTCTTTCTTCGCACCAAGCTCTACAAGTTTCTTCAAGAATACATCATCTTTTGCGATCAAGGCTGCCTTGTGAAGAGCAGTCATCCCGTCTTTATCTTGTGCATTGATGTCAACATTTAATTCTGCTGCTTTATTGATCAAGTCCATGCTTTCTTTTGTGATTGCAATGTGGTATAATGTGCTACCATTCTCTTGCGGCTTAGCCACATCAAGGCCCGCTGCTTTTAAGATTTGCAATTTTTCAGTGAAAGGATCCGCTTGCTGACCAGCCGATGCTGGGGCAGGACGGAATGAGTTGAACCAATGAAATGCAAGGTTGTTGCCATCTTTATCTAAGACATTAACGTCGGCCTTATTTTTCAATAAAACTTGTACGATTTCAGGTGCACCAGTTGACACCGCTTTCGTTAATGCTGATTCACCTTTATCGTTCTTCGCATTAATATCCTTTGTTTTGGATATCAATAGCTCAACAGCGGCTACATCACGACCTGCTGCGGCACCCATCAGCGGCGTATTGCCTTCGCGGTCTGCAATGTTAGGATCTACGCCCTTGTCTAAGAAATAGTTGATGACAGCCATGTCAGGACGACGAACCAATGCATTAAGGATGGTTGCCCCGTCTTTATTCGTTGATTTTGGATTCAATTTTAAATCCTCAACGAGGTATTGATAAGTATCTAGACCATTTGATTTTTGTCTTGAACCCATTGCAGCAAAGAATAACGCGTTGCCTGTAGGTTGAACACCTTTAGCAATTAATTTCTGGATCAATGCTTTATTTCCGAAGCGAGATGCATAATCTGTAGCAGTTGCGCCGTTGGAATCTTTATCTTTGATAGAAAGGCCCTTTGTTGTTAAGTATTCAGCAATCTTTAGATCCTCATCCATGGAGATAGCCAACAACAGTATGTTTGCTCCATCATCGTAAGTTTGTTTTGGGTCAACACCCGCTTTAAACAGCGATTCGTAGATTGCGAAGTTGGTCGTTCCGGAGCTTGCGGCAGATCCTGCAATAGATGCGCCATGACTATCCTGATACTTTACATCAGAACCTTTAGCGATTAAATAATCAACTAATTCAGCATTTCCAGAACCGACTGCCCAGTGAAGGTAGCTTCTGCTATGGTGCGTTTTTTTATCGATGCCATTTCCCTCTTGCTCAATCATGTATTTTAACACATCTGTCGATGCGCCGTTAACTATCGCAATGGATACAGGATCCCATGAACCAGCATTGGGTTGCGAAGGGCTATTCCCTTTCTCAATTTCTGCTTTTACAGTATTAAGATCAGGTTTTGTTTTCCAGAAATCATGATTTAAAAGGGTACTTTGTTGTGCGCTTGCACAAAGTCCCAAAAATAGGAAGGCAGGTAATAATAGCTTTTTCATTTTTGTTTTTTTTATCTGTCTACGCTTATTATTTCATAGTAAATAAAGGGAGTATCGACTCCGGGAGCAAATCTAGCAAATTTTAAGTACTTTAATTAGATTAAATCTAAATTATTTACTTTTGTCCGTATTAATTAACTGAATTTTGTTTTAGTTCACATGCATCTTTATTCTAGAATTCCAGAACTCGATTCGGTAGCATATGATTTGGATATTCCGGATGAATTTTGCCAAAATGCTGAAATACAGCAGGAAAGTTTAGATTTTGAACGCTTCAATGTTGCCTCGATTCACATCAAAAAGTTATACTCATCTGGTTTTTTCCTCGAGGAGTGTAAGCTTAAATCGGCCCAGACCTTATCGGAGGAATTTTCTGCCACTGGCGATCATATTCGCTTTTTCTTTTATTTAAATGGCAAGACATCAGTGCTGAATGGTGCTGGAATGCAGAATTATTCTCACCAGATAGGGATGTTGCTCCATAATTACTTAAATGAACAAGGTGCTGGAGGAAAGATGCAAATAGCTCCGAATAAGGAATTGAACTACATCATTCTGAAGATGTCCAGACCATACTATCTCACGTTGACAGCAGGGGAGACCTGGTTAACTAATGATAAGTTCCGTCAATATATCCTGTCGGGATTTCCAGAAAACCGTCCCAATGAATCTTTTTTATTAGACTTACACATGTTGAAGGTAATCGAAGAAATCTTCCATGGGCCGGAACGTTTCGCTAAAAATACCTACTTGTATATCGCCATCAAGTTGAAGGAACTTCTTTTTCTCGTGCATCAGTGTCGCAATTATGCGCAACTCAATCAAATTGAAGCTCCCTTTAGGGATACCCTGTTAAAGATAAAATCGTATCTGGAAGTCAATTTGGAAAGACCGCCAAATGCTCACGAATTAGCCTTGCAATTTCGGTACAATGAAAAGAACCTGAAAAGAGACTTTAAGACCTTGTTCGGAACGTCGATTTATGCATATATTGTGAAATGTCGGATGGAGCTTGCCCGGAGTTTACTCGGAAATAATTATAACGTCAATGAACTATCAACGCGACTTGGATATCGAAGTGTCTCGCACTTTATAAAAGTATTTAAACAGCATTTCGGCTACACCCCACACGAGTTGCTGAAGCGAGAGTCCTGCAATCATCCATAATAGCGTCTTAATAATTAATGTTTAGAAAAAGAACGCAGACCGAAGTCCGCGCTCTAAGGGTGTATGGATTGAATCGTCAATTCCTTATTTGCTGAGTTTTCCGATTGCTGTTATTTCGCTCGCTTCGACTTCCAAGCCTTTTGTAGCTGTTCCGCTTGCCGCATCAATAATATAGATCGCCGGGTTTTTGTCTGTTTCTGTTACTGGTATGTAAAGTTTTCCATCCTCTGCAATTGGTAATCCAAATCTTGGATTAGCATTGAAATCAGGAAGTCCCTTCACCCATTGGAACGTTTTGTTAACCGCATTTAAAATGGCGATATCATTGGGTTGCGCTGGACCTTTTTGAGCGGTAGTTGCCGGACGTACATAGGTTAATGCAAAGTAGTCGCCGGCAATATGATATACTTTCTGGAATTTTATTTTCGCGTCTGTCGAACCTGCAGCCGTAACAGCGCTTTCTAGGTTCCAATAATAAGATTTATCGAATGTTTTTTGTCCTGCATTGATACGGATAACACCTGCTGGCTTTGTTGAGCGAGCGTCGTTTGCAGGCGAAAAGACATATACATTATTTTTACCGTCTTGAGCAATAGAAGAGTAATACTGCGAACGGAAACGACCCGACGCATAGCCGATACGATCATCCCGTAAATTTGTTTTATATTCAGATCCTTGTCGTAAGAGGCAATCCATACCGAGTCAGGGTACTTCGTCTCACCGGTGGAAGCACCACCGCTGCCCGTATTTGAATTGATAACAGAAGGTACCAGTGCCGTTAAGAACTCTTTCGGACCGAACGGTACTACGCCGGAAAGCGTTGCATATTCTCCATTTCCAGTTAAATTCGTCGTGTTCTTCGTGATCGTTGTAACAGCATTTCCATTTGCAGGGTCGATGAAATTGAAAGTCGAATAAATGTTCTTAGGATCATCTGCCACTTTGATACCACCTACGATGGATAGCACTTTCTCTTGGAAAGGGCCGTAGGTGGTAAATCTTGATTTTATTTGGAACTCACTGCCACTTTTGACAATTTTTCCATCAGGACCTAAGGCAACGCCGATACCAATTCCAGGATCCCCTTTTTGATATTTCAATCCGATACCAACTTTAGGAGTAGGGAAGATCCATGCGGTATAAGCATCAGCTTCTAAACCTTTCCCTTTGATAGACGTTGTACCTTTCGTCACGTCCGGAACCGCAAGTAGGTACGACGCTTCTCCCTGCGTTGCCGCGATGAAGAATTCTACTTTTTCTGATTCACGTGGCTTCTCTTTTGGTACTT
Organism: Sphingobacterium sp. UBA6645; assembly: GCF_002455685.1. NCBI lineage: Bacteria > Pseudomonadati > Bacteroidota > Sphingobacteriia > Sphingobacteriales > Sphingobacteriaceae > Sphingobacterium > Sphingobacterium sp. UBA6645. The sequence goes on along the minus strand of NZ_DKLH01000003.1, from coordinate 3,715 downwards.
CCTCATCAGAACATGCGGTAAAGCTTGTTCCGAATGCTAGTGCGCAGATGGTAAAAAATAGTCTGCTATTTGTTTGATTTTTAATTTGAGTTTGGAACATAATAATATGATTGTTTTTGAAAAAATTACATGATAAAATAGCGTAGTTTGACATTGAAGCTTCTTCCTGGTTTTTGCAGGCTATAATTGTCATAGAGGCGCTGGTCGGTTATGTTACGTCCTTCTACGCTGATATTGTAGCGTCCTGACTTCATGGCGTAAGAGGCGATGATATCATGGGAAAGCGTTTTATCGATGCTTGTTTTTTCGCCTGACTCACCCAAGCTTGGCCAACGAAGAAAGAAGGAATGCACATAATGCAAGTGGTAACCCACCGTGAATAGATTGGCCTTTGCGCCTAAGTCGGGGATTCGTATTTCCGCTTCGCCATTGGCGTAGAAGTAGGGTTGGTTGGGCATACGATCGTTATAAGTTTGCGACAATTGTGCATTCCCATATTTATCGTATTTTTCTTTGTTGATTAAGCTTTGATAAGTAACCGTACCGCCCGCGCTGAAAAAGCGTTTATAATAATAGCGACCTTCGAAATTTACGCCGATGTTTTGGACTTGTCCATGGTTTACACTGCTGGCCTCGCCGGTACGAGGTACGATTTGACGTTGAATAAAGTCGGTAACATTCCGGTATAAACCGCTGGCATCAAAATATACCGCATGGTTCTTTGCAAAGTCCTTCTGATAGGAAATGCCGAGATTTACGTTTTCACTCACTTCCGGTCGCAATGATGCGTTGGCACGTTCAAGCACGGCGTCTCCCATGAGTTCGATGGCAGATGGCATGCGTAGCGCTTTTTCGACGGAGATTTTATACTGGAAATCATTCAGCAAAAAAGTGCTCGCTATACCATAGCCGAAAGCGTCTGACTTTGCTGTCATCTCTTTGTATGTTGGAAAGGATTCGCTTTCACCCACATTGACCATACCAGTGGTGCTTTGGATGTAGTGTTTTCCGAAAATAGTACTTACCCACTTTTTATTATAGTTGTACTTATAGGATACCCCAACAACATTTTTATAATTGCTCGAATTATCTTTTGGCAAACTAAACTGATCTTTGATAATATTTTTGTCCGCATTTTCGCGTTGATAGGTCGACCAGTTGTCGTTCAATGCAAAGCTATGCTGCTCGTTGAGTTTATAGATTAGATTAAGCGACGCATTTGCGTTGTTATTATAAAATTCAACTATTGAATTGACGCCTTCACCGACAGTCTTTTTTTGAATAAAATGACCATACCAATTGTATTCTCGCGTTGCTGTATCCGTATTTTGGTTATAATTGCGATTGTAATTTCCCGTTAAAGTGACATCAAAGCCCGGAGTAAATATGTTCTTTTTTGTATAGATTAAGGAAGGCATAACCGTTGTTCCTTTTCTGGATTTTTCGCGATAAACAATCTTCATGATGTTGGCATTCTGTATATCTGAATAGTCTTTGCCTAATGTAATTCCGACAAGGAATTGGTCGGCCCACTTTTTATTAACAAAACCGGTTTTCAAGACAGCGGTCTCGTTATGGTAGTTATTGTGGAACGCTTTCGTCCATACGCTGTCTTTGGAAATAATGCTTGTTTCAAAATCTCGCACTTGTGTATAAACAGGATAGCTATTATCCGAGTAGTTTTGGAAGGCATTTAATAAGACTGTGAATCCCGATTTTGTAGTGTGCCCTAAGTTTATGTTGGTTTTATGCGTATTAAATGAACCGAAAGAGTAGGAGACATCAGCGAACGACTTGCTATTTTTATTTGTGATGATATTGATTGCACCACCTAATGCATCTGCGCCGAGTTCGATAGGTACAACACCATTATAGATCTCTATTCGCTCCGCAAGGTTGATCGGAATGTTGTTCAACTGAAATGCAGAACCCATGCCATCCATTGGAACGCCATCGATAAAGATCTTAACATGGCGTCCGGAAAAGCCATTTAAACTTATGGAACTTCGCGAACCGAGCCCGCCATTTTGCCTGACTTTGATTCAGGAAGCACGATTCAAGACATCCGTTAATTCGACGGGACAATTATGGAATTTCTTCGCGTCTAAAACTGCGACATTGAATGGGCTTTCTTTAACGTTTTTTATAGCGGATTTACCTTCAACGATAATCTCCGATATCTTCGTGTCATCGTGAGCCTCTAGATAAATCGGCGCCAGTTCGTTATAGCCATTCTTGCAGTGTATTGTTCTTTTTGTCGGTTTATAGCCTGTTAATGAAATCTGAAGCGTCTGCTGTCCTGATTTGCATTTTAGGATGTAAAAACCCTTCGCGTCGGTTGTGGTTGAATGTCTGCTGCCTTTAATTATAACCAAGGCATTTGCTATGGCATTGTGCTCCCTGTCGAGCACATACCCGCTAATAGATATTCCTGTCGACCCACTTTTATCTTGTGCCCAAAGATTATTTAAGGCACAAATTGATAATAATAATAGAATGATATAGAATCGCCCGCATGTTTTTACCCAATGTGTATGCATTTATTCTGTTTATTTAGATTAATTATAAATAATAGCGCAAAGATATATTTTAAACTATTAGTGTAATATCGATTTTGGGGATAGATTTTAGCGAAAATGGGGCGCGCATGTCAAGAGCGGTAAATCCAAAGATTTCCCCATACTTTGGTTTTCAAATTTGTGGGATATTTTACCTCCGGCTCACCCATTTAATTAATAGAGGGGAAAGTGATTGATCCGATAGGAAAATTATGTGTATGATATTTTAAATATTGGCATCAACATATATACTTAATAGCTATATTTATCTGATCGTTTATGCGTAAACATCCGAGCCTTCGGGAGTTTAATAAGCGTTCTTGAATTATGAATTTTAACAAACCAACATGAAAAAACTCTATTTTTTTATGGCTTTTGTGTTAGCCATGACAACGGGCGTAATGGCTCAAAACAATTTTGGACTCCGCGCAGGATACAACTTAGCAAATCAGTTTATCCGCGAAGGCGACTATTCTGCTACCACCAAGATGGCTTCCCGATTCCACGTCACAGGTTATTATGATGCCCGTATAAATCAAGGGTTCTCCATACAGCCTGGACTTTCTTTGGAAGGTAAGGGCGGTAAGTCTAAACTACCGGAAGGGGATTACATCGACAAATTTCTTTACTTACAAGTGCCAGTGAATTTCTTAGGCAGAGTGCCAACAAGGAGCGGTGTCTTCTTTTTTGGAGGAGGACCATATTTGGCTTATGGCATCAGTGCAAAAGTTACTAGCGATAACCAAGGTGTGGATTTACACTGGGGAAGCGGCGTTGACGAGCTTAACCCTTTCGACTTCGGATTAGGCGCTATTCTAGGCTATAGATTTATGAACGGCTTCAATCTTAGTATTTCGAGTTCTGCAGGCCTAATCAATATATCGAATACCGATACGAAATACTTAAATCGCGTAACCTCTTTTAGCGTAGGCTACGAGTTTGGGAGGAGATAGTATTTAGTAGTTAGTATTTAGTATAAAGACCTATGGCGGCCGATAATGGTCGCCATTTTTTTATTGTTTTTTAGGATGATATGGCTGTCTTTGAACTAGGAAAGGAAGGATGTTTGTCTTTGAACCAGGAAAGGAAGGATTTAAGGATTGAAAGGATCCTGCTAATCTTTAAATCCTTTTTTTCCTGGTTCAAAACAACGCATC
>NZ_DKLH01000092.1:0-15963 GCF_002455685.1 Sphingobacterium sp. UBA6645 | reverse complement strand
TTCACTTTCGAAATCAGATTTCTTTTCTTAAAATGGCAAATCCCAAAGAACCGATGAGTTATCGTTTTATTGCTTCCGACAGAGAGCCAACGAAATTGATCTGTCGGCCTTTGTTGCTTTCATAAATGAAGTCCGTTAAACTTTGGGTTTCACATTTTGAAAAATCACCTATAATGATTAAAGGCATTCGGTACTGAGCAAATTTTTGGAGTATCTCACCTGCAATTTTGGTTTTTAAATCAAAAAAATCGGGCGTAATGTTTTTTTCATGAATAAGAATCTTATCAAATCCCTGATAGTATAGATCGCCCAATAGATTCAATCCGTCTTCGACAGATCTTAAAATAATTTCGTCAGAAATAATTTTAGCTATTTTTAAACTGTTGGTATGGTGTGTTTCAATTGTCATTGTCAGATCAATTTTTTAAATGGTTCGTATCTGTACCGCTTACTAAGCTATATCGATTAACTCAACAATTTGATCCTCAGAAAATTTGAATATGGATCTTCCGCTTAAATCAATTTGCTCGCCTTTTTTTAATCCGTTGGGAAGATCAGAAGCTAAAGTTGCAATGTAATCTATTTCAATTTTGGTGGTATCGCCCTTATGCTTGAAAGATTTTATGGTTTGCAGCCGGCTTTCAAAATAGGATTTTGCCTGGTCAGCTTGTTTTCTAAACGCTTCAATCCCGTTTAACACTATCGTAACCTCATCATTAGTGATGTTTTTAAAAATGATAGCTTCGTTAAAATCCCGGACCATCTTGTCAATGTCGAATGCATTTTAGCCGTCAACATAATTTTTTATAATTTCTTCACGTTTTGTCATTGTTCGGTATTAAATCAATTCGCCAAAAAATCTAATAAATCTTTTTCTAACAGTACATTGTTTTCCATAGTTCCTGTTATTCTGAAACCTAGTTTTTCGGCGAATTTTAATGCCTTTATATTTTCAGCGGTTGTATTCGCTACGACTTTGTTTATTGCATATTCCCGCTGTGCATAGGGGATCAATAAGAGAAAGGCTGTTGCCATCAAACCTTTTCCCCAATAGTCGGGAAGAAGGGAGCCGCCGATTTCAATTTCGTTCCTCAGTTTGTCCCAGTGGTGCAATGCGCAATCCCCGATGATTTTTTCTGGGTTTACGGTGGTGCGTATTGTGAAAATATCATTGCATTGTGAAATGATATTTTCAGTAAACTCGAAAGCAGCTCTGCTGTTCTTCTTTGATTCGACTTTTTCACTTTCCTGCCCGTCTTTTTGGAAATACAAACTGTGAAATGCAATAGCATCTTTTTCAGTTAGCCGTTTTAATAGTAGCTTTTGGTCGCTTATATCAGTAAATTCAATGGCCATGCAAGCGTATATTTAGTTATTTAGTCCATTTTTACCTGATCGAACTAAGGCGCCTAGTTTTTCGGGTGCGACTTCGCAGAACGCCGTTGTCAAAACTTCAACGAAAAGCTCCCAACTTACCATTTCGAGCTCTATTATAGTCCAGCCCTGCTTGCCCCACTTGTTTTTAACCGGATAAATGGCAGATTTATCTGCGGAAGAAAAAATATCCTGATCTATTTCTGATAACTTGACGGTAACTCTTTTTAGCTTATCATCATACGTTGCAAATATTTTTTTCTTCACCCTGAAAGAAGTCTTTTCGAAGTGGGGCTCTTCCGTCGTTTCGGGAAAGGAAAGTGCCAGTTTCCGCAATTTTTCAACTGTTACCATAACTAATTATTTTTTTACCGGGGTTAAATGGGTCAGTACACACAACCATTCGTCACCGTCTTTTTTGTACACATCTGTAATCCATTCAACAGCTTCCATTGGTTCTCCTTGCCAGGTTCCGGTATTTTGCGCCCGGCCAGTTACCTGCTGCACCTCCTTACACTTTTACCCGCAACACTTCCTTGCTCATCGCCGAATGGGATAGCAACCCTTGTTTCAGAACTTCAAAAAACCGCTCTTGTGGTATTATTCCACCTTGACTGTCTACCAACACCCAATCGGATGTGATACATTTTTTTATTTCTGCGATGTCATTTGTGACAACCGCCCGGTTGAAGTTGTCTTCAATGTGTTGAAATTCCTTAATTAGATCTATTTCATTCATATTTCAATCTTTTATTAGGATAAGGGAAAGCCCGATGTTATCAGGACTTTCCCTAACTGTTTTTTGCTTACATTATTTTTCCAAATTATTTTCAGCAAAATATTTCATTGCTTTCTGCAAGAACAGCGCAAATTCAGGTTGCGGATTTCCGTCTGTAACATTAGCTAAATAGCGCTCGTCATTTACTAAAAGATCACCAAGCCCCGCATAAGCACAAGCTTTTTGATCTGGCATAACTGAATTGCCCCAAAATTTGCTAATTATCCCATAATGCCTTGCAATATGCTGTTGTACAATGTCCGATTCCGGACTATCGTTTCTCAGTGCAAATAGTTCGCTGAAGACATTTTTCATTTCCTTTTGAAGCGCTTCAACAACCGACTTACCAAGCTTCATTAGCTCTTTTTCAGATTGTTCAACGGTTTGTGCGCCGTACTTATTAATTGCCTCTTTTCTGTAGACCGTTCCAACTTCTTTGGGAAAACCTTTATACAATTCTTCTGGATCTTTCATCATTTCTCCTTTTTTAAGATTATTAATAGTGATGGCGATCGTTTTCAATAAGTCAGAAATTCTTGTTTTGCGGTTGAGCAGTGCCGACTTGTGCTGCATCAGCGCTTTAACCAGATCGTAGTCAGGCTCGTCCATCATTTCCAGAATATCTTTGAGTGGAAAGTCCAGTTCACGGAAAAACAGAATTTGCTGCAAGCGCTATAGCTCGTCATTTCCATAAAGCCTGTATTTCTTCTCAGTTCTTACTGATGGACGGAGCAGGCCGATCTGGTCATAATAATGAAGTGTGCGTACGCTCACACCTGATATTTCCGCCAATTTTTTAACTGTAAGAGTTTTCATTCTTTCTTATCCTTATCGACTTTACAAAGGTAGGCTATGACGTAACGTTAGAGTCAAATGTTTTTTGAAATTATTTTCAAATTTAACTACAAACAACTGAAAATAAGACAATTAATATTTACATCTGTCGCTAAACACTTACTTTTGTCACCGTTGGTCGCTGCAATTTTCTCATTAAATGTCAAGAGTTTTCTAAGACATCTTTCGTTGTTTGCTCACCAAGTTGTTCGGCCAGTCCAATCAAAAGCCCTTCCGCTCCTCGTATATAGCATAGCCTATAGATGTTCTGGTAGTTAACCACCTCTCCAACGAGTTCAGCGCCGAGTTTTAAAAGTCTGGATAACAGTTCTTCAATATTATTGACCCTGAACATGATACGGAGATAGCCAAGCGAATTAACTGGTGCTGTCCTGTGGTCTGAAATTGTTGCAGGAGTAAGAAATTTTGAAAGTTCTAGGCGACTGTGGCCATCGGGTGTAACCATCATCGCAATTTCTACAGATTGAGTTCCGAGTCCCGTTACACGTCCGGCCCATTCATCTTCAACTTTCATACGTCCTTCCAGTGTAAGCCCGATTTCTGTAAAAAAAGCAATTGCTTTATCAAGATTTTCTACGACGATACCAACGTTGTTCATTTCGAATAATTTACTCTTCATCCTATTTTTATTATAAGGTTGCTGTGAACGATATACTATTTTTGTTAATCCACCTCCTGTCTAAATAAGACCGCAATTCTTCCTGTTGTTTCATTCGAAATAGCTTGGTGAATTAATGTTTCATGGTTTTCCTGTGGCAAAAAAATCAATGTGATATTTTCATCCATTTTTTGATATCTTTTGATCAGACTTGGTAAATCCATTTTCAATTTTATTGATTTTTTTGTTTTTTTTCTCCCATTTTTAATCGATTATCAAGGAATTGAAACTGCCACCCGTCTCATGTCAAATTTATTTATAATCACCCCAGGAGCTGTCCAATCAATTGTAGGAGGCATAACAGATTCGGCTTGATCCGCACTTTCAAATAGAACAAATCCAAAACCTTCATCCTTCACCGGATCTACCCAATATCCCGCGATAAAGCCCGGTGAACTTTTAACCTTGGGCAAAATACTGTTCGTGAAAGTGGTTGCTGCTTTTGAAGCAAATTGAGGGTTTATTGTTAGTTGAATTAGAATTGCATACATTGATTTTAGTTTTAAGTTGTTTTATGTTATTATTCAGTAGGCTTATTTATAATCACGAACATTCATTAGTTTCCGAATAAACATGTTGTTTAAATATAAAAAGGCTTCCATTTAGGTCTAGTTCTATTTAGTTAAAACCATGGGTAAAAAAGTCTAAATGAATTGAAAACCGCCTGATGCATTATTGTTGCGTGGTTTTCCAGTGGCAAATAATCAAAGTAAACGTTCACGTTCCTGTTTTTCAGGTTTTTGATTTTATCAGCTAGAACATTTGCATCTACTTCCATTACCCGGGGAATTTTAGTGGGAGCCATACCTTCTTTTCCAACTCCGATATAAATATCTTTATGTTCAAAACGAGTAAGAGGTTGGTTTAATAACGACCCATTATCCCACCACAAACTGGGGCTGACGATGATATACTTGTTAAAAAGTTCCGGTTTTTTAAACAGGATTTCAGTTGCCAAAAGCCCGCCTAACGATTGTCCAATAATAGTTTTTGAAGAACTCGTCTTATACTTTTCCTGTATATACGGTTGCAGCTCTTTTTCAATGAACGATATAAATCTGTTGGAATGCCCTGAGGTCGGATTTGCACTTTTATCTTCAGTCACAGTTGTAGGGAATGTAAAATCCCTTCTCCTGTCCACCGTCGCGATACCAACTACTATCGACTTTGGAACCTGGTTAACCCATTCAAAACTATTGAACTGCACAAGCCCTACAATATGGATAAAATCCTCATCTGCTGAACCGTCAAGTAAATAAATGACAGGGTAACGTATCGTGTCTTTCTGGTTGTAGCCTTCGGGCAGATAGATATTCAACACCCTTTTTTCATTCAGTTCGTTTGATTGTATTTCATCAATCATACCGAGAATAAAGGGTTTGGCAACACCTGATTGCTCGGGTATTGGCCTCTGTCCAAAAGTCAATGATGCAGAAAAGATTACGAATAAGAAGATCAATGAAATTTTCATTTGTAATTTTCTATTCAATAAGCTTTTTTAATCCGTCTACGACTACCTCCCAATTTTCGGCAGAATGTTTTGCTTTCTCCTCGTCATAGTTTGATTGCGTAATGATTAGCTCTGTTCCGCTTTCAGTTTGGGTTACTTCATAAGAAACCAACAGATAGTTTTCGGGCTTATCGTCCAATCCGCTCCAACTGCTTAAATAACTATACGAAAGTTTCTTGTTGGGGAAATATTCCAAGACCACGCCTTTGTCTACATAGGTTGTTCCTTCATATTCACCTGTCCACAAGACTTTGCTGCCAACATTCCAATTCGTTTCCTGGTTTGAACCGAAGAAATATTGCTTTACCATTTCGGGATTGGTTAATGCATCCCATACTTTATCAATTGGTGCTTTGATAATGGTCTGATACTTTGATTGATGATTTGTCTGCATATCGATTTTATTTAAATTGTTATTTCCGTTTGTTGTATTGTGTTTATAAGTTGAAATATAACACTTCATTTTTTTATAGGTGAATATGCTTTCCATGTCAAAAACACGCCGATTAAAAATAGAACTACTTCTAAAATCATTATTGAACTGTCATTTTTGAAGGCTGTTTTTTGTATTTCCGGGAAAAGCATTCTCAGTAAACCGATCAGCATAAATGCATATCCAATTATTGTGACTAAGGTCTGCCAACCGTAAACCCAAATATGATGTTGGGTTATGATTGCTAATCCAGCCACAAAAAGTATCATTCCGTTCAGATAAATGAGAGGGACGATCTGTGTATCATAAAGCGTCGGGTTCCAAAACCGCATTTCGGAGAAAACCATAACAATTAATGTCGGCCCAACAATTTTTGCAATTGATCTTGATTTTTCCATTTTGATTTTATTGTTATTTTGTCCTCACAATGACCGCTAACATTGTTCATTATACTATCCCCGGTTCGATTTGTCCATCCCTCTCTAGTATATTGTAAAATTATTTCAACTTTCTTTAGCTCGGGTTAACGTATGGCAAGAATTTTAGACTATCTTATGCTCTTGCTCCAATAATCTGGAAAGCAATTCTCCTTTTGATGCTCTATATACACCCAAAATATTATTGTCATAATCAATTGTTTTTTCAAAGGTCAGACCGAGTTTTTCAATCATGTTAATGGATGGAGCATTTTCCTTAAGACTGATCGCCAGGATATCTTCCAATAGATTGTTGTTGATCAAATACAGCAAAACAGCTTTTGTGGCTTCAAATGCATATCCCTTATTGAAAAATTGGGGAAGCAGGGCAAAGCCTACATCGTTAAATTGTAGATAGTCCCGCTTTATCAAGGTTACCAGACCGATTGCTACGCGTTCCAATTTTAACTTTACCGTCCAATATGTAATATGGGGATTGTCCGTCACTTTTTTGATGTACTCCCTCGCATCCTTTTCCGAACGGATGTTTCGGTCTCCAATATTTTTTATCCATCCATCAGTATTTAAAAGTTCAGCAACAAAGGCTGTGTCTTTCTCGGATAATGGCGATAGGGTAAGTCTTTCTGTAGCTATTCGCATTTCAATTATAGATTATTCATTTGTATAATTTTCCCTATTGTAAAGCTTTTGAAAATCAATCCAAAAAATATTTCCAAGTCCATTAAAGGGTGAGTTTAACATATTGAGGTATACCTTTGTGGTCATCGGTTCTTTGCTATTATAAGGTTGACCATCCCTAAAAGAAGTAAAGAACAGGTATTTACCATCAGTTGAAACCATAGGACATTGATCCATATGCAAGGAATTGACTTGCTTTCCCATATTCCTTCCGAGTGTCCAATGATCTTCTCTGTTATAGCTTATATATAAGTCTCCGCTTCCATAACTTTCTTTATATCCTATCCTTGTATAGATTATATATTTTTCATCAGGATCAACAAATGCATCAAATTCAATATTCGTTGTGTTAAGAGAGCCACTCAAACTTACACGAGGTAAAAACTTACCGTTTCTATATTTAGATATCATTATATCATATCCGTTATCTCCATTTTCAGCGGAAAAAAATAAATTCCCTTTTTTTGAAATAGCCGGATAAAGTTCGTCTTTATCCGAATTGATTCCGTTGCCCAAATGTTTTGGTTTGCTGAAATCTCCATTCGCATATTCTACGCACCAAATATCAAAATCCGATTTTGGTATTCCTTGTAAAACTGGTCTGGTTGATATATAGTAGAGCTTTTTCCCATCCGGAGCGAAGAAAGGGTCGGCGTCACTATATTGTCCCGAAAATTGGACGATTTGAGGCTTAGTCCATTTGCCTTTTTCCTTTTTTGTAATGAAGATTGTGTAGAACCTGTTTGCTGTAGTGTTATTTGCAATGGTAAATAACACCACATTTCCGTCTGATGAAAAAGTTATATTATATTCATTTAGATGGGTGGAAATAATTCCGTTTGCAAATAATGATGCTGAATCTTTTGATGCTTGTTGTGAATTGAAAGGGAGATTTGCACCATATTTTTGACCACATGATAAAAGCATGAATAATAATAGTAAAACAGGAGTTCCGTAAAGTTTCATTTAGTTTTTAATTTTATTAATAATAGGTATCATGTTCATCATAAACGCATTAATATATTCCTTATCAGGATCTAAATCGGGGTCAAAAATTGTAATTTCCATTCCGGAAATCTTATCATGGTTGAATAAGAGGGTTAATATTTCCTTCAATTCGGCATAGGATAATCCGCCACATTGCCTACTATCTACGGCTGGCATTAATGTATCATCCAACACGTCTACATCGAAATGGATGAAAAAACCATCAAGTTGGTTTTCAGATAATATGGTAAAAAACTGGTTTATTACATTTTGAATGCCGATTTTCCGTAATTCATTTAGAGGGAAATAATGAATTCCCGAACCTCTAATTGGTTTTTCATATTCTTCGTCATACTCCCTGTTTCCGACGCAAAAAACGTTTTGAGCTTCAAAATAAGGACATAGATTATCTATATTTGTTAGATTGTCATGACCATATCCACAAACAATAGCTAAGTCCATTCCGGCAGCACCATGTGTATGTGAGCACTCTGGAATCATGTAATCCGTATGGCCGTCAAGAAAAAATAAACCAAAACGCCCTTTCTTTTTAAATGCAATTGCACTCCCTATCAGTATGCTACAATCACCCCCTAATATCAACAGAAAAGTACCCTCGCTTATTTGTTTTCCAATTACATCTGCTTGAAGAAGTGAATAATTGATTATACTTCGGGCATTTCTGATATTTGTTATTGGATCAATTTCCATTGAGTGTTTGGGCGCTTTAATATGAATTGTTTTAGTAGAGCCAATAGATGCATGAAATCTTAATTTATTAAGCAATGCTGGAAATTTTTTAACTCCAGGCTCGTTATCAATTGACATTCTTTTGAGACCCAAGTTTGAAGGGCATTCCAAGACAATTAGGTTACGCATTTCTAAGTTTATATAATGTTATTCAAATATTATGACTGACCGAATAAAGATGGTTAAGATGTTATGTATGGCTTGTTTCCCTAATCTTTCTAATTTTAATCACCTTCTCTATCGAACCGATTTCATCACTTGCTTTATAGAAATTATACCAAGATTCGCCTTCCGGGTCTATGGAAAGGTCACCTAAGAGGAACTTGATCAGCGTTCCGCTTTTCATTCCCGTTAGATGAAATTCATACGTTACACTACCCTTCGGAACGCTTTTGTAATGAAATAACAAGTTTTGTATTCGGAACAAATGTTATGACTTCACCTTCGAGGTAAACAACGTCATTATCATTGATCCAATAAATTTTACTTCCTAATTCAATGGCTTTTTCATCTTCGGCTTTTGCAGGTACAAGCATCCAATCTTTAAAATATTTAGGAGTTGTGATTACTTCCCAAATTTCATTTTGCGTTGCATCTATTATCTTTTCTTTGCTGACGATAAGGGGGCTATTCATTTATGGCTATTTAAAATGTTAAATAATCTTGTCAATTGTTTTATATGTCTTTGTGTATGTACAACATAAAAATGCAACCATTCAAACCGTGTCATGTACCCGAATGTTGGAAATTCAAAATCTAAGCATAGCACCCTGAGATCGTTTCGGCTAGAGAAGCTAATGATACGGTCACTTATTGTCTGTATATTAGAAATCAAGTTTTCCTTTTCAATATATCCATCTGATGGATAAGTAGCATTCGAATTTTCTGCGATTAGCTTTATATTGAAATTCAAGAAAAGGCCGCTTAGCGTTTTGCAGTTCTCGTCATACTGTCTTTCGGCAAACTCCGTCTCGCCTTTGAAAATTTCCCATGAACCATACGATTTTAAAAGATGATCACCGACCTGACCTGCTGTCCAACTGTTTGGAAAAGGAATTTTATTTAGCTGTTCAGTACTAAAAGCTTCTAACATTTCCGTTAATTCCTTGATCGCTTGTTGAAACTTGTGGGTGATTGGTTCCATTTAAGTTTATGTATGAGGTTTAAAAAGGTTTAGCAGTCTTACAATTCTTCAGATCAATTTTGTAATACAAAATTAAACCTGACGAATACAATCATTACAGTGAATATTTTCCGATGGAATTAAATTTTACTTGATCTTAACGGATCCATTAGGATTTAGTGATTTATCTTGTTTTTTTGAACCATTGGCTACGTTGAAAATAAAGTCCTTGGCGTCGTACTTTCCCACAACCTTGCTAAGGTCTACATTGATATCAAATTGTTTTTCTAAGCCACAGTCTTCTTGAGATTTGTTATTGAGCACAAGGTTGATCTGCCCTGGGCTAGAAAACATTATAGATCCGTCCCACACGACATGGAAATCGTCTTGATTGCAACCACCTTTAACTGTAATGGTTAGCATATTACCATTTCTTTTAATATCTTCAATATTGAAATCTCCATCATTTCTTTTCTCTACCAGTTCCGCATATTTTTCGGCACTTCTCAGCAGATTGTTTTCAAGAACTGTTTCCGGATTATTGTCGGATTTTTCACAGGAAGTAATTGCAAAGCAAAAAAGCAATGCGAAGGCAGCATAAATTAAATTTGTTTTCATTTTTTTTTAAGTTTTTAAGTGATTAAAATTTTAGACTTATACGACCTCCACACTAAAAACGCTACACAAACCTAAAAGGATATTTACCATCTATTTTGATTTAGATGGTAAATCTACATATTTTTAAAATACGGACAACACTAACCGTAAAGTTTTTATTCAGTCACCATAATTTAGAAATGAATATATCGGTGCTAAAGCTTTTGATAGACATACGGTCACATTATTAAACATTTTAAGTTGTATCCTTAGGTTTAAGTAGTAAATAGCATAACTTTGTCTTATGGGGAAATTTCGTAGTATTGAGACATTGAGTATCGACAGCACTGTATTGTGCTGTAATTTCGTCAATACTGTCAGTACCTGGAAAACCGCTAAAAACTATGACTATTTTGCAGGATATGATGATTTCATTGCGTGGTGTTTTAAATTGGAAATTTCTCCACGAGAACGTCTTGAAAGCTTAAAAGAATTAGCCAATGAACAGCCCGAGCATGCTTTGATCGCTTTACATCGCATCAAAGAAATACGCAAAGTACTACAAGGGCTGATTTCTGCTGTAGCACAAGATGATAATGATAAAAAATCAGCCTATTTACCAGCTGCTAATCTTTTGATTGTGGATGCAATATCAAGACAGCGTTTACTTTATATAGATGGTAAATTCACTATGGGTCAAATAGATTCTGCAAACGACTTACTGTCTCCTGTTTGGAAAGCGGTGCAATCGTTGTCGGAACTTTTAACTGACAATGAGACAAAACGGATCAAAGAGTGCCCGATGTGTGGCTGGGTCTTTTTGGACGAAACCAAAAACGCCAGTAGGAAATGGTGTAGTATCAAAGCATGCGGCACTACCGATAAAATGAACCGCTACAACCAGAAGAAAAGCCTGAAGTTAAAAAAAGATAAAGGGTAATACCTTTCTTTCTGAATTCCAGAACTGCTGAACTTATATAGGCTTAGGCATTGATGTTGTTTATAAGCGAGCGCCCATGAAAGCATGTATAAAATGAATTATCACACTAATTCATGTGTATGGGGCATATAACAATTTGTCATCTCCGTTCTAATAAATTCTCAAATCAACATCTTTTCACTTAATTATATACCATCTATTTTTGTTTAACCGGTAAAATTGTAATATTCTTGAAGGGTTTGATTTGTCATTTATATTGCGAGTTCACTTTATCCATATATTTTAGATTGTTATGATAAGAAATGTATTAAAGTTTATAAGACTAACATAATTGAGATTTTTCAGAAAAAATCGCTTATGCTTTTATTATTTTTTTGAATTGAAAAGGATAGTTGCTATGCACTAAGTTTTATGTTTTGAGCTTTATAGCGAGTATGAATGAGCTCTTTTGCAATGTTATAATGTAAAGGTGTGGTGATAAAAAGTTAAGATAATATTCAGGTATTTTTTCTCAATATCTTATTAAATGAAAATGTATTACCTAAATCCAGTAATAAACAGACGCTATGAAATACTCGTTAGAAAACATCATCTTAGAAATTCACAATAAAGAGGATAAAATTTCATCTGTAAGTAAGAGATTAATTGACGAAGCTTATGAAATGACAGTATATCTTCAGGACCTTTTATTTTCGGTTAAAAAGTACATCATTGAAAATGAATTTAAGAATGATGCCGAAGAGATCCATTTCTTCCGTACCATAAAACCTCAAATACTGGGTAAACTAATTTATTACAATAAAGTCTACCGTATAGAATTTGCCATAATGATTTGTTTTATTAGGCTACCACCGATTAAGGTGGTAGCCTGTGGTTATTTAATTAAGGTTTAAGATTTCCGCACCGTCTAAAGCAAAGGCGGTACACAATTCAAATGCTTTCTGTGATTTCAGCTGAGCCGTTCCGCCCATTACGATACTCTGTAATTTGGCTTCGGCGTCTTTGTAATTTCTTACGTTCTGATAGTAGCCTGTAACAGCATTATATGCTCCGAACAATGTGCCTTTAGTGGTATCCATTTGTTGGGTATCGCTCATCATTGCATAGCCAAAAGCATCATCTACCACGTTTTTAAATACGGTAGAAACTTCATCTTCCGCACCTTTTTTCAATAGGTCAAGGGTTTCTTTGTTCGGGCAAAGTGCCAATTGAATTAGTTTTTTTACTTCTCGGTCTGAGACTTTAACCTTAGTCCACTCATTGAAAATGTTTTCTAATTGATTGCTTAACGTATTGGCAAGTCCCATAATCTTGTGAGCGTTCTCAATACGCTGTTTTGCGCCCGAAGTGTGCTTGATGCGGACTACATTAGTCATATTACGTAAAGAAGCATTTAAGGTGTTTTGGCATACGATACGGATTGGTGTAAATGCAGCCGTAATACTTCCGCTACCATCGTGCGAAGTAGTTAGGAAAAGGTACTTTTCTGTTACATCATCGCCATTGCCTACACGGATATAGTCGGGTAATTTGGCAGTAATGAAAATACGTTCGCCTTTACCCAATGCTCCTGCGGTTTCGTACAGAATACCCTCGCCATCACCTACAATAGCATCAAAGAAATTAAAGGCTTCACGGTTTTGTACAATATGGTAATCTTTACCGACCACGCCCAATACCGCATTGTTATCGGTGCGAATGTTGGCGAAATAGTTAGGTACTTCCAATTCGGAACTGCCTATCTCGATACCGTTTGCGGTTTCGATAATGCCCGAACTTTTGGTAAATAATGGGGATTTTACGACTTCATAGTCTAATCCTGCGTGTCGGATAGCTTCCTCATTTGTTGGGTATTGCTCCACGATTTGCCCCAAACCGTGCCACGCTTTTTGCTTAACGCTAAAAAAAGAATAACGTCCTGTTCTCCCGTTGAAATTGATATTATGTGCCATAATGCTGAAATTTTGATGTTAAAAAATGATTGAATGCTACTTGTTAGAATGGTAAATCGTCTTCAGTTTCCTGCGATGTAAATCCGTTACTTTTAGATTGTGCAGTAGCTTGTACGGTTTCCGTTCTTTTACTTCTTCCAAACAATTTGATGTTTGAAGTATGGAAATTCAGACCTGCTTTCGGTTCTCCGTCTTTACTTACCCACGCTCTTGTACTTACTCGCCCTGTAAGTTCTACCAATGTGCCTTTGATCAGTAGTGTTGCTACTTTAGCAGATAACCAATAGGCACAATCGAAATAGGTGGTTTGTTCTATTCGTTCGCCCTGCTTGTTTCGGTAGCTGTCGTTGATGGCTACTGAAAAGTTTACTACTTGTTTGTCCTGTGACGTTGTGCGTACTTCCGCATCTCTCGTCAATCTTCCGATAATGTTCATAATCGTCCTTTTTTAAAATTATTATTCTGTTACGCTCCCTTTGTCGGTTCTTTGCTGTGTGGCTCGCCTTGCTTCGCCTTTCATAAATTTTTCCAAAAGAAAAACCGGAAAAAAGAAAGCAGACTATCAGGGCGGGCAATAGGAAAAGCCAAAAGGAAACGGAATAATTGGAGCATACCTTTAGGGAGGAAACCGTTTATGCCGTAGTCTTTTGGCTGGGCTGGCGCGATGGATGACCGCCATACATTGGCTGCCTTTTTACCGGTTGATTATGGAAATATTCTGTTCTAATTTTTAAAAGAATGGATGATTGACCGGGCTATGAAAGCCCGCAATAGGGAATTGAAAAATATAATGAAGTGGGTGGTGTAGGGCTATGTTTTTCGATTTTCTATTTCAAAAAGTAGCCAAAAGCTCTTTTACTGTACAGCGTGGGCGATGAAAGTAAATGTGCTTGGGCTACAGAATAAAATGGTACAAAAAAAGCAGAACAGTTAAAGTTCTGCTTCTGAAATTTCGTAAAGCTATATTTAGCTATCATCATTTTTTCCGTTCATCAATTTTTGGATATCATGGTATCGGTAGTACATCAATCCTCCGATCTTTGTATAAGCTAACGTTCCATTTATTCTTAAATTTTGTAAAGTGCCTGGTGAAATCCCTAATAATTTCCTGACTTCATAGCTCTTTAGTCATTCTTTAGGTTCTGGTTCTACACCTTTTAAACGCCTTCTGTATTTTCTTATTTCTTCAAAAAGCTCCTTTTTAAAGTTTTCAAAGTCCTCTTTAGTAATCAATTCTACTTTCATATGCCATATCTTTTAATTTTATCTCACTTCAATTAGGCAGTAATAAAAAATAATCTGATCACTACCATATCGAAGCAAATGAAATAAAAGAACAGCAGAGTGCCTTCAGAATGGAACTTAATGGCTTCCTTTGGCTTTCAAAAGCACCATATAAGTTAATCTACATAAAGCATTATCCTGATTGCTTCGTTGAAGCCATTCTCAAACGAAGATTATTCATGTCTTCACTCAATTTATGCTCGAGTACCTTAGCATAGATTTGTGTTGTTCTTATTGAGGTATGTCCGAGCATTTTGCTTACAGATTCAATAGGAACACCATTACTTAGTGTAACCGTTGTAGCAAATGTATGTCTAGCCAAATGAAACGTCAGGTTTTTGCTAATGCCACAGATATCGGCAATCTCTTTGAGATAACCATTCATACGTTGATTGGATATTACAGGAAAAATGGTGCCGCTTGCTTTTGCTACAGGATGCTCTTTATAATTCTTAATAATAGTAGAAGCCTGTTAGAGCAAAGGAACTTTTACAATCGTATCCGTCTTTTGGCGTTTGGTCATCAGCCAATCCTTGCCATCAATTCCTTTCAGAATATTCTCTGGACCAAGATTAGAAATATCAATATAAGCGAGTCCGGTATAACAGCTGAACAAAAACATATCCAATACAGACTGTAGTCGTTCTATGGAAAAGGTTTTGTTTTCAAGTATCACCAGTTCTTCTTTAGATAGATGTCCACGTTCTACCTTTTCCAACCGAAGTTTATATTTAGAAAATGGATCCCTCTCCAACCAATCCATCGTAACAGCTAAATTGATCATCTTTCGCAAACGCTCCATATGCTTCATGATTCCATTATTATTCAACGGCTTGTGGTGATCTATGGGTTTATAATTCGTAAGAAACGATTCAAAATCTAGAATAAATCGAAAATTCAATTCATCTAATGGTAAGTCATTCTTTTTATAACTCTCCTTTAAGAACTTCTTTATATAAGACTCCGTCGTATGATAGTTCTTTATTGTTCCTGCAGATAGTTTATGCTCTGACACCTGTTTATGATAGACAATCAGTTTCAAAAGGGTAATTCTGTCTTCTACATCTTCTCCAAGATACAAGGCTTTTACGGCTTCAATACTAACATGTTTGCTCTGTTGTATGAGCTGATTGTAACAATCAAAAATCAATGAGCGCACTTGCTCCATGTGGGTGTTCAATTTTACAATTTCCTCTCGCTTTCCTTTTGCTCTACCTTTTCCCTCATCCCAGTTTTTGATGGAAATCTTGCTCTTTAATGAAATTTCGGTTCGGCGACCGTTTACCGTGATCCTTGCATAAACCGTTGCCATTTCATCAATCTTGTTTTTGGGCAACCGTAATACGAATTGAATCCCAAAGGTGTTTCTACTCTTCATATCCATTTATTTTATGTTCAACTCATTCATTCTGGAGTAGTTTACTCACCTCAATCACGAGATTGAGAATAATAAAAAAGTCAAACAGCCATAAATAGCATCAAAATAAATGAATCAAATAAATGATTTACAGTTATTTACTAGCTATTCGGTGAGTAAATTTAAAACTTAAAAAGACTCACCATTTTACTCACATTTACATCGATATGGATCAGTTTCAAAACCTGTG